>DASZTU010000022.1:0-4356 GCA_035547975.1 Devosiaceae bacterium
TGCGGCGAAGCGTCCCCGAGCGCAGGTTGTGCCAAACGGAGGAGACGCTCATGAAGATCCGGGCCGTGCTGTTCGATGCCTATGGCACGCTGCTCGATGTTTCCAGCATCGGCGAGACGGCGGAGCGGCTGTTTCCGGGGCAGGGGGTCACGCTCGTGCGCCTCTGGCGCGACAAGCAGCTGCAGTACAGCTGGCTGCGGACCCTCTCGCGCAACTATGCGGATTTCTGGCAGGTCACGGCGGACGCGCTCGACTACGCGGCCGCGGCGCTCGGACTCTCCCCCGATCCGGCAGAGCAGGGGGAGTTGATGGTGGCCTGGGAGCGGCTGGCGCCCTTTCCCGACGCGTCGCCGGCGCTCGCGACGCTTGTGTCGCGGGGGATGCCGCTCGCCGTGCTCTCGAACGGCACGCCGGCGATGCTGGCGGCGGCGATCGGCCATGCGGGCCTCGGCGACCGGTTTGCGGCGCTCCTCAGCGTCGATGCGGTCGCCCAGTACAAGACCGCGCCCGCCGCCTACCAGCTCGCGGTCGAGCATTTCGGGGCCGCACCGGGTGAGCTGCTGCTCGTCTCTTCGAACGGGTGGGATGCGGCCGGCGCGACCGCCTTCGGGCTCCAAACCTTCTGGGTCAACCGCAGCGGGGCGCCGGTCGAACGGGTGGGGGTCACCCCCACCGCGTCCGGCACCAGCCTCCTCGACCTGCCCGTCTGGCTCGAGGCCAGGAATGGCGCTGCGGGCGGCTAGCGGCGCAACTCTTCCGGTTCACACCCCGATATAGCGCTCGAGGATGTCGCGCGAGGCCCTGAGTTCCCCGCTCGTCCCCTCGAACACCAGGTGTCCATTGTTGAGGATATAGGCGCGGCTCGCGATCGAGAGCGCGGCGGCGATGTTCTGCTCGACGATGATGATCGTCTGCCCGTCCGCCGCGAGGCGTTCGCAGGTCGCAAGAATGTCGCGCACGATGATGGGCGCGAGTCCCTCGAAGGGCTCGTCGAGCAGCAGCACCTTGGGCGAGCGCACGAGCGCGCGGGCGATGGCCAGCATCTGCTGCTCGCCGCCCGAGAGGTCGGTGCCGCGGCTCAGCCGGCGCTCCTTGAGCCGCGGGAACATGTCGTAGATGCGCTCGAGCGGCCAGGCCGGTTTCGCGGTGAGCCCCGCGAGGATGATGTTCTCCTCGACGTTGAGGGCGCCGAAGATGCGCCGTTCCTCCGGCACCAGCTGCATGCCGGCATTGGCAAAGGTGTGGCGTCGCGCCCCCCGCAGTTCCCGGCCGTCGAGCTTGATGCTGCCGGACTTGGTGTCGACGGCCCCCATCAGCGCATTGAGGGTGGTCGACTTGCCGGCTCCGTTCCGGCCGAGCAGCGCCACGACCTCTTTCTGCTCGAGGCGCATGGAGACGTCGAACAGGATGTGCGAGTCGCCATAGTAGCTGTTGATGCGGTCGACCTCGAGGTAGCTCATGCGTGAACGCCCCCGAGATAGGCTTCCTGCACGGCGGCGCTCTGCTGCACCTCAGCGGGCGTGCCCTCGGTGAGGATGCGGCCCTGCGACATGACCGTCACCCGGTCGGCCATGCCGAAGAGGGCGTCCATGTCGTGCTCGACGACAACCAGCGTGCGGCCGATCGCCAGATGCTTCAGCAGGGCGACCGTATCGGTGCGCTCCTGGGGGCTCATGCCGGCCAGCGGCTCGTCGAGCAGCAGCACCTTGGGGTCGGTGCCGAGGGCGAGGCCGATCTCCACCCGGCGCTTTTCGCCATAGGCGAGCTGGCTCACGGGGACATCGGCACGGGCGGTGAGATCGAGGAGACGCAGGGTTTCGTCGATATCGGCGTTGAGCTCCGCCATGTGGTCGACGTCGCGCCAGAGGTCGGGCCGGAACGTGCCGCGGCTGCGCGACAGGGCCGAGATCATCAGGTTGCGCCTCACCGTCAGCTTCGAGAACAGCTGGTTGATCTGGTAGCTTTTGGCGACCCCCAGCTGGCAGACGTCGGTCACGTCGAGGCTGGTGATGTCCTGGCCGAAGAGGAAGATCTGGCCGGAGGTCGGTGGGACTTCGCCGGTCAGCATCTTGAAGAAAGTGCTCTTGCCCGCCCCGTTCGGCCCGATGAGGCCGCGGATTTCGCCCTCATGCACGACGAAGTCGACGCTTTCGTTGGCGACGATGCCGCCATAGCGCTTGCCGAGGCCGCGCGTCTCGATCGCGATGCGCTCGGGATGGGGACCTGGCCGGTGGGGCGTGACGGCCGCAGCCCGCGGGGCGACCTCGACCGCCGTTTCGGGCCTGGCGGGGCGGAAGCGATGCCAGAGGTCGGTGATGCCGCCGACGATGCCGCGCCTCAGGAACACGATCAGGAGCACGAAAATCAGGCCGAGGACCAGTTTCCACGCGGCCCCGAGGGGCGTTGCGGCCTGGAGGTAATCCTGCAGGAAGAGCCAGACCGCGGCGCCGAGCAGCGGGCCGACCAGCGTGCCCGTGCCGCCGATCGCCGTCTGCATCACCAACTGGCCGGAGGTTGCGAAGGTGAAGGCGTCGGGCGGCATGAAGGATTGCAGCACGCCGAGAAGGCCGCCCGCGAAACCGGCGTAGGCGGCCGCGATGATGAAGGCCGTCAGCTTGTAGCCGTGGATGTTGTGGCCCACGGCGGCGGCGCGCTCCGGATTGTCGCGGATCGCCCTGAGGATCGCGCCGACCGGCGAGCGCACGATGCGGAGCGCAATCACCATGCCGATGAAGTAGCAGACGCCGAAGAACTGGTAGAGCGCCCAGCCGCCGCTGAAGTTGAGATCGATCGGGCCCAGCGTGAAATGCGGGGTCGGCACGCCCGGCAGCCCGTTTTCGCCGCCCGTCCAGGCCGCGAGGGGATTGAACTCGACGAAGTAGAACACTTCGGCGATGGCGACGGTGATCATGGCGAAGTAGATGCCCGTCCGCCGCAGCGCGATCAGCCCGATGAAATAGCCGACGACCGCGGCGGCGAGCATGCCGATCAGCAGCGCCACGACGACGCTCGGGAATCCCATGCGGGTCAGGAGGTAGGCGGCGACCATGCCGCCCGTGCCGAAGAACGCCGATTGGCCGAACGACAGGAGCCCCGTGAAGCCGAAGAGCAGGTCGAAGCCGATGCCGAAAAGGCCCCACACGAGGATGCGGTTGACCGTATCGGGGGAGGCGCCGAGCGGCCCCAGGATGAAGGGGGCGACGATGAGGCCCAGGGCGGTGAGGAGTTCGGCGAGGAGCGGGCGAAGTCTGAGCATCAACTCTACCGCTATTCGCGGCCGGCGGTGCCGAGCAGCCCATAGGGCCGCAGCATCAACACGAGGGTCATGGCGACGAACAGCATGACGTAGGCATATCCGGGATTGAACATCGAGGTGATGCTGAGGATTTCACCGGCGATCAGCCCGCCGATGATGGCGCCGGGGAACGAGCCCACCCCACCGATCACCACCACCACGAAGGTCTGGACCAGGATCGGCTCGCCGACATCGGGCGCGATCGAGACCACCGGGGCGTTGACGATCCCGGCAAAGCCCGCCGCCGCCGCCCCGATGCCGAACACCAGCATGAAGATGCGCTGCACGTTGATGCCGAGGAGGTCGACCATCTCCGAGTCTTCGATCCCGGCGCGCACGATCATGCCGAGCCGCGTGCGGTAGAGCACGAGATAGAGCACCAGCAAGGCGACGACCACGATGGCGAAGAGGCCCAGCCGGTAGGTCGGGTAGATCATGAAGCCGAGATGCGTGATGCCCACCAGCCCGGGCGGCGGCGGGACGGTCTCCGACTGGCTGCCGAAGAAGAAGCGGATCGCCTCGACGAAGACGATGCCGAGGCCGAAGGTCACGAGGATCTGGTCCTCGGGAGGCCGATCGTAGAAGTAGCGGATGATGCCGCGCTCCATCACGACGCCGACGATCATGACGAAGAGCGTCCCCGCGATGACGGCGAGCACGAAGGAGCCGGTATGGGCGTAGGTCACCCACCCGGCATAACCGCCCAGCATGAACATGGCGCCGTGCGCAAGGTTGAGCACCCCGAGCGTGCCGTAGATGATCGTCAGGCCAGAGGAGATGAGCGCCAGCAGCGCCCCCTGCACCAGCCCGTTGAACAGCTGCGACAGAAAATTAGCCCAGTTGACCACCCTCGACCCCGCGCACGACGACCCGCGTTAAAACGGCGATCAGGTATAAGACCCCAGTTTGCAGCCGAATGCATCAGGGGCCTGCATCAGTCCCTCGCCGGGCACGACTTCGACCACGTCCCAGAAGTCCTCCGGGTTCTTCATGTCGCTCTGCTTCTTGCCCTTGACGATAACGACCGGGCGGACGCACTGGTGATCTTCCGGCCGGTAGTG
>DASZTU010000023.1:0-3973 GCA_035547975.1 Devosiaceae bacterium
GGCCTTGACGGCCGCGATGAACGCCGCCTCGTCCGCGGTCTCCTTGGCCGTAAGCGCGGCCATCAGCGTCGGATCGGTCTTGAGCGCCGGGCACGGGGCGGTGGCGTCGAGCGGCTTGCCGTCCGGCCCCGTCGCGTTGAACACGTAGCGGCGGTTGCACACGTCCCAGCTGGGTGGCGTTTTCGTCAGCTCGAAGCTGTCATAGCCCTGCTTGATGTTCTGCCAGAACGCCATGTTCGGATTGCCGTTCTGCTTGGCGAGGTTTTCCGGCGTCATCCGGAACGGGAAGATTTCGAGCTGCACCGACTTGCTGCCGCCCTTGAACGATTCCCGCACCAGGGCGAAGATCTGGGCGATTTCCTTGTCCGTCATGGCATAGCACCCCGAGGACGAGCAGTCCCCGTGCACCATGAGGTTGGCGCCGGTGCGCCCATACGACTTGTCGTATTTGTTCGGAAAGCCGGTGTTGAACGCCAGGTAGTAGTTCGAGTTGGGGTTCATCAGCGCCGGCGTGATGTCATAGAATCCTTCCGGCGCCTGCCGGTCGCCCTCGATGACCTTGGGTCCATAGCCACCCGAATAGGCGCAGATCTTGAAGGTGGTGAGGAGCGCATATTTGCCGGAACTGGTCTGCTTCCAGACCTCCATCACCGATTCCTGCTTGATGATGCGCATCATCATCGGGGCGCCGAGCGTCGAGTCGATGGCCTTGATCTTCTGCACCAGCTCACTCGAAAGCGGCTGGTTGGCCTTTTCGTCGGGGGTCGTGAACTCGTTGCAGGCGGCCAGGAGTCCGGTCAGCGCAACGAGCGACAGCAGGGCGAAGAAATGGCGGACGAGGTTCGGCATCGGCGCAAAAATCTCCTGAGCACGATGGTTATCGTGCCCTAACAAGGCAAAGTAAACCGCCTGTTAAATTTGCCCTCTGCTCACCGCAAGGTGATGGGCCGCACGCCACGTGGCGCCGTCATTTTGGCGAAAGCCGGGACGACACGGCAGGCGCCGCTATCCGAGCTGCGCGCCCATCGCGAGATACTTCTCGCGCCGGTGCTCGCGCACCTCGAGCCGGCCCTTGTTGCCGGGAAAGCTGACGAGGAAATCCTCGATTGCCGCCCGCGTCGAATCCATCACCGCCTCCGGGCGGCGATGCGCCCCGCCGACGGGCTCGGGAATGATGCCGTCGATGACCCCGAACCCGAGCAGGTCCTGCGCCGTGATCTTCATGTTGGTTGCCGCGTCCTGCGCCCGCCCGGCATCCTTCCAGAGGATCGCCGCCGCGGCTTCCGGCGAGGCGACGGTATAGATCGAGTGCTCGAGCATCAGCACGCGGTTGGCCGTGGCGATCGCGATGGCGCCGCCCGACCCCCCTTCCCCGATGATGATGGCGAGGTTGGGGACGCCGAGCTCCAGCGACTTTTCGGTCGAACGGGCGATCGCCTCGGCCTGCCCCCGCTCCTCGGCGCCGATGCCGGGATAGGCCCCCGCCGTGTCGACGAAGGAGATCACCGGGACGTTGAAGCGGTCGGCAAGGTCCATGATCCGCACCGCCTTGCGATAGCCCTCGGGCTTGGCCATGCCGAAATTGTGCTTGAGGCGCGTTTCCGTCGAGGAGCCCTTCTCCTGGCCCAGAATAGCGACCGGCTGGCCGTTGAAGCGGCCGAACCCCGCCATCAGCGCCGCATCCTCGCCGAACTTCCGGTCGCCGGCGAGCGGCGTCCATTCGGTCACCAGCGCCTTGAGGTAATCGGAAAAGTGCGGCCGCTGCGGATGCCGCGCCACCTGCGTCTTCTGCCAGGGGGTCAGCTTCTTGTAGATGTCGGCGAGGGCTTCCTCGGCCCGCGCCGAAAGCCGGTCGACCTCCTCGTCGATCGACACCGCCTGGTCGGCGGACGAAAGGGACTTGAGCTCGGCGATCTTGCCTTCGAGCTCGGCGACCGGCTTTTCGAAATCGAGGTAAGTTTGCATCCCACCCAGGGTGTTAGAGCGGCTTCAGCAGAAGCGGGCGCACCACCCCTGCGCTGAAAGACGTTGCGCGCGTGGCGGCGCGCTTCTGTCGTGAGCCAAAGTGGCGGCAAAGTGGCGGTGGGCGAGCGGCAAGTCAAGGCGGCGCCCCCACGGGCGCTCGCCGGCCGCGCCCTCGCGACGCTTCAGCTCCCAAGGATGCGGTAGTGGAGGTTGAAATAGGTCTCCCGGATCAGCATCGGGATCTGGCTGACGAACGTCCGATAGCGCGTCGTCGGGGTCGGCGAGGGCGCCGCATCGAGCCCCTCGTCGGCGGCCATCTGCATGGCCCGCGCCATGTGCAGCGGATCGGAGACGATCAGCACCTTGCCGATGCCGTGCTGGGCAATGATCGGCTTGACGTTGGCGAGGTTCTGCCGCGTGTCCCTCGAGCGCGTCTCGGTGAGGATGACGTCCGGCGGCACCCCGGCGGCGATCGCCTGCTCCCGCCCGGCATCGGCTTCCGTCACCCGTTCGCCGAGACCCTTGCCGCCGGTCATGATGATGTATTTGACCGCGCCCGAGCGGTAGAGCTCGACGGCGTGGTTGATCCGTTCGACATAGACCGGCGACGGCCCCGTGGTCCTCACCGCCGCGCCCAGCACCACCGCCGCATCCGCCGGTCCGTTGTCGTGGAGCGCCGCGACGCGCAGCACTTCGGCGCCCATGCCGAGCACAACCGCCGCCGGGATCCCCACCACGAGCGCGAGGAGGATGAGCAGCCGCCGCATCATGGCTGCCCCGCCTTCGGGAGCGCGTCGGCCAGGGGATGGTGGGCCTCGACCAGCGTCCTCAGCCGCTCGTCGAGCACGTGCGTATAGATCTGGGTGGTCGAAATGTCGGCATGGCCGAGCAGCACCTGCACCACCCGGAGGTCGGCGCCCCCGGCGAGGAGGTGGCTGGCAAAGGCGTGCCGCAAAACGTGCGGGGCGACGCGCGCCGCCGCGATCCCCGCCCGCGCGGCGAGCCCCTTGAGCTCCCGCGCGAACACCTGGCGCTCGAGATGGCCGGTTTTCCCCGTGGCCGGAAAAAGCCAGGGGCCGGGAGGGAGCGTTGCGACATAGGCTTTGACGGCGTCGCGGGCCCGGTCGTTCATCGGCACCACGCGTTCCTTGCGCCCCTTGCCCACAACGGTGAGGAAGGTTGCGTCCCGCATCACAGCCGAACGCCGCAGCCCAACGAGTTCGGAAACGCGCAGGCCCGTCGCATAGAGCAGTTCAAGCAGCACATAGAGGCGGAGCGCCGTGGCGCGCTGCTGCGGGCCCGCTTCCGCATTGGCCGCCGCCTCGGCCTCGGCAAGCAGCCGGTCGACCTCCTCGACCGAGAGAATTTTGGGCAACGGCCGGCCCGCCTTCGGGCTCGCGACGATCCGCGTCGGATCATCCTCCCGCACCCCATCGGCGCAGAGGAACCGGAAGAACTGGCGAAGCGCCGAGAGCCGCCGCGCCGCGCTCGAGGGGGCGAGGCCGTCGCGCCGCAGCCGGTCGAGATAGGCGACGACGTCTTCCCGCGACGCCTTGCCGGGCTGGGTGCCGCGCGCCACGACGAACGCGGAAAAATCCTCGAGGTCGCGGCGGTAGGCGGCGAGCGTATTGTCAGCCGCGCCCCGCTCCGCGCTCATCATTTCGATGAACGCCTCGATCAGATGCCCGTCCGTCATTCCGGTGTGTTGACCAGCTGCGCATTGGGGTCGTCCTGACCCGCCGGAAGCTGCGCCGCCTCGACCACCGGCGCCTCGGGCTTGGGCACGACCGGCGTCAGCACGAGCTCACGCTTGGGAATCTGCACCGTGATCTGCTTCTGCCCGGGATCGACGAAGATGGTGAGCGCGAAGAGGCCGGCGAAGCCGAGGCCGCCGAGAAAGAGCAGCGCAACGATGAGGCGGATGAGTGTCGGCATCAAAAGTCCCTGGCCCGGAAAGGGTCGCAGCTAGTGGTTTATTTTTCGTCTTTTTTGGGAGCGCGGCAAGGGC
>DASZTU010000024.1:0-3921 GCA_035547975.1 Devosiaceae bacterium
CCCAAAGCCCCGCCATCGCCTTGTCCGCCGGCCGCTGCGCGATCAGTACGCGCCGGTCGGGGTCGACCAGCGCACAGGCGACGACGAGGAGGAGTGGCGCGCCGCTCATCGCGGCCGCCGGTAGTGATAGCGATAGGCCTCGACAAAGCCGAGGGAAGTGTAAAGGCCGATAGCCCGGGCATTGCTGCCGAGCACCTGGATCGCGGCTTCCGTCGCCCCGGCCGCCCGGGTCCAGTTGAGCGCGGCGTGCATGATGGCCCGGCCGAGGCCCTGCCCGCGCAGGTCCGCCCGCACGACCACCGAATGATAGACGCCGACGCCGAGTGCATCGACGGCGAGCGCCGCCGCGGCCGGGTTTCCCTCGCGGTCGCGGATCAGCAGCCCCGCCTGGCGGTGGGCGATGAGCCCCACAATGATCTCGAGCGCCTCGCGCGAACGGCGGTCGAGATCGTGAAGCTCGCGCACCGCGTCCAGCCAGTTGCGGTCGGTCGCGTCATAGACCCTGGCGCTGGCCGCCTCGGGATAGTCGCGGGCGAGCGGCATGGCGAGCACGTGTGACTCGTCTTCGGGCAGCCAGCTGTCCTCGTCGAGCGCGGCGACGACCCGAGGTCCCGTCAGCGGCGTGACCCGGAAGATCGGCTCACGTGAGTTGAGGGCATAAAGGTCGCACATGCGCTGGAGGCGCGCCGGCGCATCCCCGTCGTCCGCCGGATCGAGGCACTGGATGGAGTTGGCCCGCCGGCTGTAGCCGCGCGCGAAGCGGGCGAGCCACATGCCGTCCATAGCGGTGGTGATCGCGGGCCAGGAGGAGATGGTCGCCGTTTCGAGCTGGCGGATGGTGAGGCTCACGACCTGCCCCTTGGCTGGATTTCGTTCGCACCGCCCGGCTTGCAGCCCCGGCACGCCTCTCCTGGGTCAGCCTCTCGGACCATCTCGGGCGACGCTCAGCTCCGGTAATCGCCGTTGATGCTGATATAGCCGTGCGTCAGGTCGCAGGTATAGACGGTGGCCCGGCCCTGGCCGAGCCCGATGCCGACCCGCAGCGCGAGTTCCTGCCGCTTCATGTAGGCGCTGGCCTCGGCCTCGCTGTAGCCGGAGGCACGCTCCCCGTTTTCGGCGACGACGATGTCGCCGAACGCGATCGAGAGGCGGTCCCGGTCGGCCGGCTCCCCTGCCTTGCCCACCGCCATGACGACGCGGCCCCAGTTTGCGTCCTCGCCGGCGATGGCCGTCTTGACGAGGGGCGAGTTGGCGATCGATTGCGCGATCCGGAAGGCGCTCTTGTCGGAAATCGCCCCCTCGACGGAAACGGCGACGAACTTGGTCGCCCCTTCGCCGTCGCGCACGATCTGCAGTGCGAGGTCCGTGAGCACGCGTCCCAGCGCCTGGGCAAACACCGCCGCCCGCGGATCGGCCGCCTCGTTGATGGGCGGCACGCCCGCCGCCTGGCCCGTCGCGAAGACGAGGCAGGTGTCGGAGGTCGAGGTGTCGCTGTCGACGGTGATGGCGTTGAAACTCTTGTCGATGAGCGGCTGCAGCAGGCCCTGCAGCACCGGCGCCGCAATCGGCGCATCGGTGAACACGAAGGCAAGCATCGTCGCCATGTCGGGCGCGATCATGCCCGACCCCTTGGCGATGCCGGAGATCACGACGGGCCGGCCATCGAACATCAGGGTCGCGGTCGCAACCTTGGGGAAGGTGTCGGTGGTCATGATCGCCCGGGCGGCATCGAGCCAGGGCCCCTCGGCCAGGCGCCCCGCCATCTCGCCGACGACGCCATTGAACTTCTCAGCCGCGAGCGGCTCGCCGATGACGCCGGTCGAGGCGAGAAAGATCTCGTCCCGCCCGCAGCCGATCGCCTTGGCGACGATCTCGGCCGAAAGGGCGACCGCCGCCCGGCCCTTCATGCCGGTAAAGGCATTCGCATTGCCGGAATTGACGAGCAGCGCCCGCGCCCTGCCGCCCGGCAGGTTGGCCCGGCAGAAATCGACCGGCGCCGAGGGGCAGAGCGAACGCGTCGTCACGCCCGCAACCGTGGTGCCCGCCACAAAGGTGGCGAGCAGCACGTCGGTGCGGTTCCGGTACTTGATGCCGGCCTCGGCGGTCGCAAAGCGCACCCCGCTGACCGCCGGCAGCTCGGGATAGCTTTTCGGCGCGAGCGGCGAGACCGGCTCGGCCATTACTGCCCGCCCGGCGCCGGAGCCTGCTGCTGTTCCTGGGCCTTGACGGCCGCCGCGAGCTGCGGATCGGGGATCGAGACCTGCGTCTGCTTCTTGAGCGTGGCGACGGTATCGTCAAACTTCTTGTAGAGCATCTGCTGCTGCAGCTGGCTGGCGACCTGCTCGAACGGCGGGGGCTGCGTCTTGCGCGTCTCGATCAGCTTGATGACGTGCCAGCCGAACTGGCTCTGCACCGGCTGCGAAACCTCGCCGGTCTTGAGCGCGAAGGCCGCATCCTCGAACGGCTTGACCATCTGCCCCTTGCTGAAGAAGCCGAGATCGCCGCCATTGGCCGCGCTGCCGGTGTCGATCGACTTGGCCTTGGCCTCGTCCTCGAACTTGGTGCCCTTGGCGAGGTCGGCCTCGACCGCCTTCGCCTCGTCCTCGGTCTTCACCAGGATGTGGGCGGCGTGCACCTCGTCCTGCGGCTTGAACGCCTTGACGTAATCGTCATAGGCCGCCTTGATCGAGGCGGGCGTGATGGCGTTGGCGATCTGCTGCTCGAAATAGGCACGGCGCAGCGCGCGATCCTCGAGATAGGCGAGGCGGGCCTTGTAGTCGTCCGTGGCATCGAGCTTGGCGTCGCGGGCGGCGCGCGCCAGAATCTTCATGTCGATGAGGACGGTGGTGAGGAACGCCTTCTGATCCTGTGGCGGCACGTTTTGCAGCTGCTGGCCGAGATCCTCGGCGGCATAGCTCAGGTCGGCCTCGGTAATGGTGTCGTCGCCGACCTTGGCCACGACGTCACCCGGCTTGGGGGCGGCGGGCTGGGCGGCGTCACCGGCGGCAGGCGTCGCAGAGCTGTCGGCGGGGGCGGCGGCATCGTTCTGCGCGAGGACGGCGGACGGACCCGCCGCCAGCAGCGCCCCCAGCGCCACGGCGCCACAAAGCCGGACCATGCGGGCGCGCATGGGCGACGGTTTCACATCAATCATGAGTAACTCCTTGCGGGGCGCCAGTCCCCCGAGGGCGCGGTTCGGGCGCCTGTTTCGCCGATTTTGCTGGCGTTGACAAGCCAAGGGCCCACTCTTACATGTCGCCAGAGCTTTCAAGGGAGCGCGAGCCCACTGGCTCCAGGCCTTGTTTTCGCCTGCGTGGAAGGCGAGGTTGCCGCGCCTGCCGAAATCATAAGGACATGAGCAATGGTCGTTGCTGCGATCGCCAAGCGGATCTTCGGCTCCGCCAATGAGAGGGCCGTCCGGCGCTACCAGTCGAGGGTCGATGCGATCAACGCGCTCGAGCCCGAATTCGCCAAGCTCAGCGACGACGAGCTGCGCCAGAAGACGGCCGACTACAAGAAGGCCTACCAGGATGGCCGCTCGCTCGACGAGTTGCTGATCCCCGCTTTCGCGGTGGTCCGGGAGGCCAGCAAGCGCACGCTCGGCATGCGGCATTTCGACGTGCAGCTCATCGGCGGCATGGTGCTGCACGACCGGGGCATCGCCGAGATGCGGACCGGTGAAGGCAAGACGCTTGTCGCGACCCTCCCCGTCTATCTCAACGCGCTCACCGGCCAGGGCGTCCACCTCGTGACGGTCAACGACTACCTGGTCCGCCGCGACATGGACTGGATGGGCCAGATCTACCGCTTCCTCGGCCTCACCACCGGCATCATCGTCCACGACATGACGGACGAGCAGCGCAAGGAAGCCTACGCCGCCGACGTCACCTACGGCACCAACAACGAGCTCGGCTTCGACTA
>DASZTU010000025.1:0-3460 GCA_035547975.1 Devosiaceae bacterium
CGCCTCGGCCTCGTCGGCGAATCCGGCTCCGGCAAGACGACGCTGCTGCGCCTGCTGCTCGGCCTCAACCGCCCGTCGAGCGGCAGCATCCGCTTCAACGGCGAGGTGCTCGATGCGGGCGATCGCGGCTTCATGCGCCGCTACCGGCGGCAGGTGCAGGCCGTGTTCCAGGATCCCTATTCCTCACTCGACCCTCGCCAGCGCGTGGCGCGGATCGTGTCCGAGCCGCTGCGCGCGCTCGGCATTGCCGGCGACCATCGCCGGATGGTCGAGGAGGCACTGACCTCGGTCGGCCTCGATCCTGGGGTGGCGAACCGCTACCCGCACGCCTTTTCGGGCGGCCAGCGCCAGCGCATCGCCATCGCCCGCGCCATCGTTGCGCGGCCTGCCCTGCTCCTCGCGGACGAAGCGGTGAGCGCGCTCGACCTTTCGACCCGCATCCGTATCGTCGAGCTGCTCCGGCGGCTCGCCAGCAACATGACGATGATTTTCGTCTCGCACGACCTCGGTGTCGTCGCCGCGCTCTGCGACGAGATCGTCATCCTGCAGCGGGGCCGCGTGGTCGAAGCCGGCCGGACGCGCGCCATCCTTTCCCACCCGCAGCACCCCTACACCCAATCCCTGATTGCGAGCGTGCCCCACATGCCCGCCTATGCCTGAGGACTTCCTGCCATGACCGCAACAACCGACTATCTCGCCAGCCTCGAAGCCTGGAAGGCGCGGCGCCTCAAGGCGCTCAAGGCCCCCAATGGCTGGCTCAACATCATCGGCCGCTGGTGGCTTTCGCCGGGCCGGCTCACGGTCGGCAGCGGCCCGGAGAATGATCTCGTGCTCTCGGCCGGGCCGGCAAAGCTCGGCACGGTCGAGCAGGATGAGCAGGGCTCGGTCACCTTCACGCCCGCCAATGGCGAGCCCCCCATCCGGGTCAAGCCGGATAAGCACCATCCGCCGCAATTCACGGTCGATGGACTGCTGGTCGAAATCACGACGCTCAACGGCGAAAACGCGCTGCGCATCCGCGACACGCATTCGACGGAAGCGGAAAAGCTCGCCCCGCTCGAATACTTCCCGCCCCGGCCGGAGCTGCGCATCGTCGCCCGCTGGGTGCCCTACGCCGAGCCGCAGCAGCTCACCATCAACACCAGCAAGGACATCGAGACCGAGGTCGAGGCGACGCACAAGGCGGTGTTCGAGCTCGAGGGGCGCCATGTGGAGCTGGTCGCAACGCACGGCACACCGGAGCGCCCGCAGTTCGTGATCCGCGACCTCACCTCGCGCGATACGACCTACCCGGCCTGCCGCTTCGTCTATGGCGAGGAGGTCACGGACGAAACCATCGTCGTCGACTTCAACAAGGCGATCAATCCGCCCTGCGCCTTCACCGAATTCGCCGTCTGCCCCCTGCCGCCGCCCGGCAACGTCCTGCCGATCCGCATCGAGGCGGGTGAGAAGTGGCCGCACGAAGAGCCGGCCTGATGGGCCGGCGGGTGCCGGCGGCGCGCTTCAGCCGCCGGCGCGCCGCGCCTCCTGCGCCGCGGCCTGGAGCTTCAGATAGGTGGCGTAGCGCCGCTCGTGCAGCTCGCGGAATGCTGCTGCCGGCCGGTAGCTCTCGGCGAAGCGGGACATGGCGGCCATTGCCGCCTCGAGGTCGGGATAGCGGCCGCCGGCGACCGCCGCCAGCATGGCACCCCCGAGAAGCACCGGCTCGGCGGTTTCGGGCGCCACCACGACGAGGCCTGTCGCGTCGGCGAGAAGCTGGCGGACGAGGGGCGAGCGCCCTGCCCCGCCGCTGACCACGATCGTGTCGATCGGCAGGCTCGAATCCTCGAGGGCCACAAGAATCTGGCGCAGGCCATAGCCCAGCCCCGCAATGCCGGCGATGTAGAGCCCGACGAGGCTCTCCAGGGACGTATCGAGGCCGAGCCCGGTGATCAGCGCCCGCGCGTCTGGATCGGCGAGCGGGGCGCGGTTGCCGAGGAAATCGGGGACGACGTGAATGCCACCGGCGAGGCGGATCGCCTCCGCCGGATCCGGAACCGCCGCCAGCGCCGACCGGCCCAGCCACTCGGCAAGGCCGATCCCATCGGCTTTGGCGCGGGCCGCCGTTTCGGCCGCGGCCGGGTGCATCCGGACCAGGTGGTCGATGGCGGCGCCGGCGGCCGACTGGCCGCCTTCGCTGAGCCAGAAACCCGGCACCATGGCATCGAAATAGGGGCCCCAGACGCCCGGCACGAAGGAGGGGCCGACGCTCGTCGCCATGGTGCAGGCGGAGGTCCCCATGACATAGGCGAGGCGGGAGGTGAGCGACCCCTGCCCGCCCTTGGCGCCGACCGTGGCAAGGCCGCCCGAATGGGCGTCGATCAGGCCCGCGGCGACGGGCGTGCCGACCGGGAGCCCCAGCTCGGCGGCGGCGCGCGCGGTGAGCCCCTGTCCGACGGGCGTCCCGGGCGGCACGATTTCGGTGCCGATGCGGGCGAACTGCTCATCGGCCAGTTCGCCGAGGCCCACCTGCCGGAAATAGCTCTCGTCCCAACGCCGCTCGTGCGCGAGATAGGTCCACTTGCAGGTCACGGTGCAACTCGAGCGGGCGAGACTCCCCGTGGCGCGGAAGGTCAGGAAATCGGTGAGGTCGAGGAAGTTGGCGGCGCGGGCGAAGCTCTCCGGCAGGTTCTCCTTGAGCCAGAGCAGTTTTGGCGTCTCCATCTCGGGCGAGATGACGCCGCCCACATAGCGCAGCACCGGGTGCGCCGTCGCGTTGATGCGCGCCGCCTGCGCCACGGCGCGGTGATCCATCCAGACGATGATGTCGCGCTCGGGATCGCCGGACGTGCCGACCGGAACCGGCTCATCCGCGGGCCCGAGCACGACGAGCGAACAGGTCGCGTCGAAGCCGATCCCGCCGATCGAAGCCGGATCGAGCCCGGAGGCCTCGACGGCCTCGCGGGTCGCGGCGCACACCGCCTCCCAGATGCTGCGGCTCGACTGCTCGGCGATGTCGCCCGGGGCGAGGTAAAGCGGAATGTCGCGCTTCGCCGCCCCGAGCAGCGCGCCCCGCTCGTCGAAGACACCGGCGCGCGCGCTGCCGGTCCCGACATCGACGCCGAGATATGCCCCCGCCATGGCTCAGAGATCCGTGCTCTGGGGCAGGATGACGAGGTCGCGTATGGTGACGTTGCGCGGCCGGGTCAGCATGAAGAGCACCGCCTCGGCGACCTCCTTCGGCTCGATCAGGCCGCCGCGCGCCAGTTCCTCATCGAGCTTGGCCTTCGGCCAGTCGCTGATCAGCGCCGTCACGACCGGGCCGGGCGCCACGGCACCGACGCGGATGCCGTGCGGGATGACCTGCCGCCGCACGGTGTGGACGAAGGCCTGGATCGCGTGCTTGGAGGCCGTGTAGACCGGCTCCCACACGACGGGCACGAGGCCCGCGACCGAACTCGTCACGATGATGTCGCCGGTC
>DASZTU010000026.1:0-7303 GCA_035547975.1 Devosiaceae bacterium
CATGCGGCGCGGTGGTCTGGATGGCCGGGTCAAGCCCGGCCATGACGAGGCTGGGGACGCGGCGCTCGACGGTACTCGCGCGGACGAGGGGGCCGGACCTCGCCCTTCGACAAGCTCAGGGTGAGGTCCGTGGGGTGACGAAGGGAGGATTCCACCCTCCACAGGAATGCCCGGGGATGGCAGAGCAGGTGGCGGTGGCAGCCCTGCACTCCTCCCCAACCACCGTCATCCCCGGGCTTGACCCGGGGATCCAGCCAGCCTCGCCGCCGGCGCATGCGGCGCGGTGGTCTGGATGGCCGGGTCAAGCCCGGCCATGACGAGGCTGGGGCATGGCGGCGCGTGCGGTGTTCCGGCGGACGAAAGGCGGACGAGGGGGGCCGCCGGACCTCGCCCTTCGACAAGCTCAGGGTGAGGGAGGCAAGCACTACGCCGGTGGCTAACCCCCACCCGTCTGCCGCCACCCTCCCCACAAGGGGGAGGGAGATTTGTGGCTCGCCCGCGCCCAACTCCACCGCGGTCACAGCCTCCCCGAGCGCCGGGGGCGCTAGGCGGTAGAACGGCCGCCGTGGTGGAGTGCGGTCGCGCCGTCGGGCGGCGAGGGGCGGGAGCGATCGATGCCGGTCTGTACCACGGCCGCCATGGCCGCCCGGGCGCCTTCGGCGTCCCCGGCCTCGATCGCGGCGACGATCGAGCGGTGCTGGGAGACCGAACTGCTGAGGCGCCGGGGATCCTCGACCGGGGACGAGGTCGTCAGCATGGCGACGAGCGCCACCTCGATCAGGGTGGAGACCGAAACCATGAACGGATTGGCGGAGGCCCGCGCGACCAGCAGGTGGAGGCCGAGATCGGCCTTGACGAAGCCGCCCCGCGTGATCTCGGGCGCGCCCATCTCGGCGACGCAATCCCACATTTCCTTCAAGTGGGAGGCGGTGCGGCGCTGCGAAGCGAGGGCCGCCGCCTCCGGTTCGAGCGCCAGCCGCATCTCGCCCAGATGCTTCAGGAAATCGGCGGAAAGACCGCTGCGCGCGTGCCAGAGCAGCACGTCGGGATCGAAGAGGTTCCAGTCGTCGCGGTCACGAACACGGGTCCCGACGCGGGCACGCGCCTGGACGAGTCCCTTGGCTGCCAGCGTCTTGACGGCTTCGCGGATCACGGTGCGCGAGACGTGATAGCGCGCGGTGAGCATCGTATCGAGCGGCAGCAGCGCGCCCTGGGCGATCTGATTGGAGACGATGGCGAGGCCGAGGTCATCCACCACCCGCCCGGTGTGGGAACGCGAGGGGTCCGGCGTATGCGCGGCGCGCGGCGCTGGCCGCTCGGCCATGGGGTGGCTACTCCCGGGAACTGAGCTGACGAATCCGCTCGAACGCCACCGCGATCAGGATGGCGGAGCCGATGAACGCGCCCTGCCAGAAGGCGTTGATGCCGAGCAGCCCCAGGCTGTTGCGGATGATCTCGAGGAGCGCTGCGCCGACCAGCGCCCCGAGCGCCGTGCCCGCGCCGCCCACGAGGCTCGCGCCGCCGATGACCGCCGCCGCGATCACCTGGAGTTCCATGCCGGTGCCGATGTTGGTCGTCACCGCGCCGAGCCAGCCGGTTTCGACGATGCCCGCGATCGAGGCGGAAATGGCGGAGATGCAGTAGACCGCGATCTTCACGCCGCGCACGGGAATGCCGGCGAGGGTTGCCGCATGCTCATTGCCGCCGATGGCGAAGACATAGCGGCCGAACCGGGTGAAACGTAGGACGAAGGCGGTGATCAGCGCCAGGATCACGGTGTAGATCACCGGATTGGAGATGCCAAAGGTCGCCCCGCCGCCGAGCGCGAGCAGCCGGTCGTGGTCAGGTCCGAACTGGTAGAGCGTCTGGTTGGCCGAGACCACCATCGCGATCGAGCGGGCGATCGAGAGCATGCCGAGCGTCACGACGAACGGTGGAAACCGCAAATAGGCGATGAGGAAGCCGTTGAAGCCGCCGACCGCGAGCCCCGACAGCAGCGCATAGAAGATGCCGAGCTCGAGGCTCGCCCCCGCGTGCATCGTCACCGCCAGAACCATCGAGGAGAGGCAGAGGACCGAGCCGACGCTGAGGTCGATGCCGCCGGTGATGATCACGAAGGTCATCCCGAGCGCGATGATCGCCGTGAAGGTGAAGTTGCGGGTGATGTTGTAGAGGTTCTTGGCGGTCGGGAACGCCGGCGACGCGAAGCTCAGGTAGATGCAGGCGCAGATGATCGCGATGATCACCCAGAAAGTCTGGCTGCGCAGCATGCGCGCGACCCAGCCCATCTCCTGCTTGCCGATGATCTGCTCGAGGCTGGTGGTGGTGTTGGAGGTGCTGGCCATCATGCCGCCTGTTCGATAGCGCCGGTGATGAGGCCCGTGACCTCCTCGGGCGAGCTTTGGGCGATGCGCTTGTCGGCGACCTTGCGGCCGCGCCGCAGCACGATGACGCGGTCGCCCACCGAGAAGACGTCGGGCATGCGGTGGCTGATCAAGACGATCGCGACCCCCTGGTCGCGCAGCTGCCGGATGTGGTTCAGCACCTCGGCGACCTGCCGGACCGAAATGGCCGCCGTCGGTTCGTCCATCAGCACCACCTTGGGCTGGGAAAGCATCGTCCGGGCGATGGCAACCGCCTGCCGCTGACCACCCGACATCTGCTTGATGATGTCGCGCGGGCGGGTCTCCGACTTGAGCTCCATGAAGAGCTCGCCGGCCCGCTTGTACATATAGGGGTAGTCGATGATCGACAGCGGCCCGAAACCCTTGCGGGCCTCGCGCCCGAGAAACACGTTCGCGGCCGCCGTCAGGTTGTTGCAGAGCGCCAGGTCCTGGTGGACGATCTCGATCCCCGCGCGCCGCGCCGCGACCGGATGCGCCAGGTGCACGTCCTGGCCTTCGATCCTGATCCGGCCGGAGGTCGGCAGGAAGTTGCCCGCGATCATCTTGACCAGGGTGGACTTGCCGGCTCCGTTGTCGCCCATCAACCCGACCACTTCGCCGGGCTCCAGCGAGAGCGAGACGTCGTTCACGGCGTGAATCGCACCGAAGTGCTTCGAGATGTTCTCAAGTTCAAGAATGGGCAAGTCGCATCGAGCCTAAAGACATGCCCCCTGACTTCACTCGCGCGAAAGTCGGGGCCCAAGCCGCCCGGCTCCTCCTCTGTGCCTAGACGGCCGGACGGTAGTCAAATCGACCCGAGCGCGCAACGCCATCGGCGGGCCAAAAGTATGATTTTTTGTTTGACGGTCGTACCTCAGCCAGACTAGTAATTCCGGCGGAGGAGTCAGAAACCGCCTTGCTTGAGGGCAGTAGCGGTGCCGATCCTCTTGTTCTTTCGGGAGGAAACCCATGAAGAAGGTACTATTGCTGGCCGCTGCCGCGGCGCTGGCCTTTGCTGGCCAGGCGTCGGCCGCGGATAAGAAGGTCCTGGCCATTGTCGTGAAGGGCCTCGACAATGCGTTCTTCGAGTCAATTCATCAGGGTTGCGAGAAGTGGAATTCGGAGAATGCGGATTCCGAATACACCTGCTTCTACACCGGCCCGGCGTCCACCTCGGACGAGGCCGGTGAGGCGCAGATCGTGGGCGACCTGCTCGCCAAGCCGGACACCGCGGCGATCGCGATCTCGCCCTCTAACGCGCAGCTGATCGCGCAGACGATCAAGTCGGCCAATCCGACCATTCCCATCATGACCATCGACGCCGACCTCACCAAGGAGGACGCGGGTCTTCGCAAGACCTATCTGGGCACCGACAACTACACCATGGGTCTCCAGCTCGGTGAGTACGTCAAGAAGAACAATCCCGACGGCGGCAAGGTCTGCCTCATCGAGGGCAACCCGGCTGCCGACAACATTCTGCGGCGTGCGCAGGGCTTCCGCGATGGCGTAAGCGGTCAGAAGGATCTCAAGGCGCTGGCCGGCGAAGGCGGCTGGACCGATGCCCCGGGCTGCCCGGTGTTCACCAATGACGACGGCGCCAAGGGCGTCCAGGCCATGACGGATATCCTCGCCGCCGTGCCCGATCTCAAGGCCTTTGCCATGATGGGCGGCTGGCCGCTGTTCATGGCGCCGCAGGCCTATCGTGATCTCCTCAAGCCGCTGGCCGACAAGATTGCGAACCACACGCTCGAGGTGGTCTCCACCGATACCATCGGCGATGAAGTTCCGATCCTCAAGGAAGGGCTGGTGAACATCCTCGTCGGGCAGCGTCCGTTCGAGATGGGCTACAAGGCGCCGACCGTCATGATCTCGCTGATCAAGGGCGAGAAGGTCGAAGATCCGGTGTTCACGGGCCTTGACACCTGCACCAAGGACAACGCCGACACCTGCATCGCGAAGTAACCGGGCCGGGGTCCCTTTACGGGCCCGGCCAACTTTCCTCGGGCGGCGGCCACCTCGGCCGCCGCCTTTTTCGTCGGCGTCGGCGGGTGCCCCAGCGGACGGATCCCCCGGCCCGGACTGATACGCCCGGACTGATGCGGCCTGGCTTTCCACCCGCTGCGCTACTTGCTCGCGCCGGCGGTCAGGCCCTCGATGAATTTGCGCTGGAAGATCAGGTAAATGACGATGATCGGGGCGATGACGATCACCGCGCCGGCGGTCAGGACCGGCGTGTTGATGGTGTACTTGCCCTGGAAGAACAGCATGCCGATGGGCAGCGTGCGCAGCGCATCGTCGTTGACGAGGATGAGCGGCAGCAGGAACTCGTTCCACGTCCAGATGAAGAGAAAGAGGGCGAGCGTCGAGACGGCGGGCAGCAGCAGCGGCACGATCACGCGCCAGAGCACCTGCGGACGGGTGGCGCCGTCGAGCACGGCCGCCTCGAGCAGTTCGCCGGGAAGCTGCTGCATGGCGCTCGCCATGAACAGGGTCGCGAACGGCACCGACATGGCGATCTGGGTCAGGATCAGCACCCAGTAGGTGTTGATCAAGTGGAGGTAGAGCATCTCGTAGTAGAGCGGGATGATGAAGGCCTCGGTTGGCACCATCATGCCGAAGGTCAGCAGGACGAAGATCGTCTTCTTCAGCGGAAAGCTGAGGTAGGCGAAGGCAAAGCCGGTCAGGAGCCCGAGGAGCGTGCTCACCCCCACCACCGGCACGACCACGATCACCGAATTGACGAAATAGGTGCTGAAGCGGCCATCCACCCAGGCGTTGAGGTAATTCTCGAAGTGCGGGTAGGCCGGCAGCACGAAGGCGCCCTTGAGGAGGTCGGGCTTGCTCTTGAGCGAGGTGAGAAGCAGGAGCCCGAAGGGCACGACCGTGACCGCGGCAAACAGCCAGAGGATCAGGCGGAACGGCAGGGCCGGCCCGGCATAGGCGGCGGAACGGGCGGCCATCAGGCGCGGCCCCCAAGCGGCGAGGAAGCGATCATGCTAGCCGGCCCCCTTGTCCAGCCGCTTCATCCCCTGGTGGATGGCGAGGTTCACGGCGAAAACCAGGATCGCCCCGATGATGGCGACCGCCGCGGCATAGCCGTAGCGGTTCAGCTGGAAGCCGAGCTGGTACATGTAGATGTTGGGCACGAGCGTCGCATTGCCCGGGCCGCCGCGCGTCATGGTGAAGATGAGGTCAAAACTCTTGATCGAGGCGATCACGGTGAGGAGCAGCACCACCCGGATCTCCGGCAGGAGCGAGGGCAGGGTGATGTGGAGGAAGCTCTGCCAGCCGCGGGCGCCGTCGACCCGCGCCGCGTCGAAGAGTTGCGGATCGATGCGCTGCATGCCGGAGAGAAAGACCACCATGCAGAAGCCGAAGAAGTACCAGCTGGCGACCGCTCCCACCGCCGGCAGCACCCAGGTGAAGTCGCCGAGCCAGGGCAGGGCGATCTTCCCCAGGCCGATCGCCTTGAGGAACTGGTTGAAGGGCCCGAAGGCGGGATTGTAGAGCCACTGGAAGATGATGCCGAGCACGGCGGTCGGCATGACGTAGGGCAGGAAGAAGAGCGTGCGCAGCACCAGCCGTTCGCGTTGCCTCACGACGGAGATGATGCCCGCAAGGCAGATGCCGAGGATGAGCGGCACGACGCAGTAGAAGACGATGAACTGCGCGTTGTTGCCGAGGGCCGTGTAGAAGCGGTCGTCGGCGAAAAGGTTGGCATAATTCGCAAGGCCGACGAAGACGGGCAGGGCGAGGCCGTTCCAGTCGGTGAGGCTGACGACGAGGGCGGCGAGGATCGGCAGGAACACGAAGACCGCATAGACGGCGAGGCCGGGCAGCACGTAGAGGAGATTGGTGCCGCCGGTCCGGTCGAGAACCGAGGCGGGCCGCGCCTTGCGGACGCCGGTGGCCGCGCCGGCGCGGGATGCGGCGTCCCGCTCCTCCCTTTCGGCCATGCTGTGTTCGGTCGATGCTGTCATGAGACCCGGGATAGTGCGGGGAATTTCGGCCGGGGGCAATGTCCCCGGGGTCGGCGTCGTCCGCGTTGCCCCCGTCGGATGGGCAGGCGAACCGCCGCTCGCGGGGTCCCCGGGGGAGCCGCGGCCAGGAACCGCAGGCCGTGCCATCGTTCGGCGGGGATGCCTGCCTCTCGAACGGGCATCCCCCTTTTCGCGGTCCGGCGGCCCGCGGCCTGCCGGGCGGAAGAGCGGCTACTTGCCGCTCTTGATATAGGCCTGGTAGTCGGCGTCGAGCGCGTCGTCGAAGGCCTGCGGGGTCATGTCGCCGGCCAGGAGATGCGCCATGTTGTCGTCGTAGGTCTTGAGCATCGTCGGGCTCGACCAGTCGGCGTAGTGGCCGAGCGCGTTGTTCTCGGCGAGCACCTTCCACATGGCAAGGCCCTCCTTGAGCAGCTGGCTCTTGATCACGCTCTCATCGGTGGGGGTGGTCGAGGGGAAGAAGCCGGCCGCCGCCCAGGCGTTGGCCGCCTCGGGCGACACCATGTAGTCCATGTACTGGGCCGCGAGGTCCTGCGTCGCCTTGTCCTTGGCGTTGGTGGTGATCGACCAGGAGAGGTCGACGCCGCCCACCGTCAGCGGCTTGCTGACCCCGGCCGGCGCCGGAATGGCCATGAAGTGGATGTCCGGGTTGGTCTGCATGTCGCCAAAATACCAGGTGCCGTCGATGAGGAACGCGCCCTGGCCGGCGACGAAGAGCTGGACCGAATCGTCGCCCGAGATGCCCGAAAAACCGTCGTTGAAGTAGCCGTCCTTCGCCCAGTGCTGGACGAGGGTCGTGGCGTCGAGATCGGCCTTGGTCTTGAAGGTGCCGCCGCGGCCATAGATCAGGTCATCCAGGGCCTTCCGGTCGGCGGCATCGATGTGGGCCTGCTCGATGCCGGTCAGCATGTGGAGCGCCAG
>DASZTU010000027.1:0-4685 GCA_035547975.1 Devosiaceae bacterium
CCACCGAGGCGGAAAAGGCGTGGTTCCAGCTGCTGCTCACGGTGCAGGGGGTCGGTGCCCGGGTGGCGCTCTCGATCCTTTCGACGCTGGCGCCGGGCGAGCTTTCGAGCGCCATTGCGCTACAGGACAAGTCGATGATCGGCCGGGCCAACGGCGTGGGGCCGAAGCTCGCGGTTCGGGTCGTCACCGAGCTCAAGGGCAAGGTGCCGGTGCTGGGCGGCATCGAAGCAGGCGTCATCGGCCTCCAGGCGGCGCTCGGCGAAGGCCGGGCCGGCGGCAACGTCACGGACGCGGTCTCGGCGCTTTCCAACCTCGGCTATTCGGGCACGCAGGCCTCAGCCGCGATTGCCCGTGTGGTCGCCAGGGAGGGCGATGGGGTGGCGACCGAGCGGCTGATCCGACTGGGGCTCAAGGAATTGAGCAGTTAGGGCTGCGAGGGGCCGAATTCCTTACTATTTTCGGAATGTAAGGAAACGGAGGCGCGTTATGTCGGTGGCTACGTTGACCAGCAAGGGGCAGATCACACTTCCCAAGAATGTGCGCGACGATCTCGGCCTCAAGGACGGTGACCAGGTGAGTTTCGAGAAGATCGATGGCCGCTATGTGTTGCGGCCGCAGAACAAGAGCATCATGGACCTGGCCGGCGTTCTTCGGCGTGCGGGGGAGAAGCCGATGAGCGTTCGGGATATGGACGAGGCGCTCGGTCGCGCCCTGGCGGAGGATGACGAGCGCATCCGCGGGCGGGGGGTGCGGCGTGCTCGGCCTCGACAGTAACGTTCTGGTCCGCTTTCTGACGCGGGACGACGAGCAGCAATTCGCTGCGGCCAGCCGGCTCCTGGGCCAGGCGGTTGACCACAGCCTGCGCGTCAGCCTGATCGTCCTGGTCGAGCTCAACTGGGTTCTGCGGCGGGTCTACAAGCGGCCCAAGCTGGATGTGCTTCGAACCCTGGATGATTTGATGGATGCGCGGCAATTGGTGATCGAGGAACGTGCGCGGGTGATACAGGCGATCGTTCTTGCCCGTGCGACGGAGGCCGATTTTTCCGACGCGCTCATCGCTCTCGGGCACGAAGAGGCGGGCTGCGACCGTACGGTCACCCTCGATGTCGATGCCCTCGATCTCGGGCAAATGATCGCCGTGGACGCCGCCCATGCCTGAAACTCTCACCTCCGCCGCCGCCGGCCGCGATGATCCGCTCGACGTGTCGCTCCGGCCGACCGGCTTTGCTGAGTTCATCGGCCAGAAGGAGGCGCGGGCCAATCTCGAGGTCTTCATCGAGGCGGCGAAGCTTCGGAAAACGGCGCTCGACCATGTGCTCTTCGTCGGGCCGCCGGGCCTCGGCAAGACGACGCTGGCGCAGATCGTGGCGCGGGAGCTTGGCGTCGGGTTCCGCTCGACCTCGGGGCCGGTCATCGCCAAGGCGGGTGACCTTGCGGCGCTCCTCACCAATCTCGAGGAGCGCGACGTCCTTTTCATCGACGAGATCCACCGGCTGAACCCGGCGGTCGAGGAAATCCTCTATCCGGCGATGGAGGACTTTCAGCTCGACCTCATCATCGGCGAGGGGCCGGCGGCGCGCTCCGTAAAGATCGACCTTGCGCGCTTCACGCTGATCGGGGCGACGACGCGGGCGGGCCTCCTCACCACGCCCCTGCGCGACCGTTTCGGCATTCCCATCCGGCTCAATTTCTATACGCCCGAGGAACTGGTGCTGATTGTCGAGCGCGGGGCGCGGCTCCTCGGCATCGGCATGAGCCCCGACGGGGCGATGGAAATCGCCCGCCGTTCTCGCGGCACGCCGCGCATCGCCGGGCGGCTTCTCCGCCGCGTCACCGATTTTGCGCTGGTCGAGGGGGCGCAGCAGATCACGCGCCCCATAGCCGACAAGGCGCTGCTGCGGCTCGATGTCGACGGCCGCGGGCTCGACCAGCTGGACCGGCGATACCTCATGACCATCGCCAATCACTATGGCGGCGGGCCGGTGGGCATCGACACGCTCGCCGCCGCGCTCTCCGAGCCACGCGACGCGCTCGAGGAAATCGTCGAGCCCTATCTCATCCAGCAGGGATTCCTGCAGCGCACGCCGCGCGGGCGGCTGCTCACCGCGCTCGCCTTCCAGCACCTCGGGCTCTCCGTACCGCAGGGATTTTCGGGCGTGCAGGCCAGCCTCTTCGAGGAGGGGGAGGAGTGACCGACGCGCCGCGCACCATGCTGAGCTTTGTCGTCGGCGCGACCCGCTTCAATTGCCGCGTCGCCGGCATCGCGCTGCGTGATGGGCACGTGCTGACCTGCCGCGAGGACGAGGATGACTGGGTCATGCTGCCGGGCGGCCGCGTCGAAATGGGCGAGCCGAGCCCGGTGGCGCTCGCCCGTGAGATGGCCGAGGAACTGGATTGTGCCGCCGAGATCGGCCCGCTCGCCTATACAGTGGAAAACTTCTTCGAGCGCGCCGGCCAGCGCTTCCACGAGATCGGCCTTTACTACCGGGTCATCCTGCCCGACGCTTTTCCCTACCGGCCGGAAGGAGTGTGCTTCGATACCGAGGACGAGGGCCACCGCCTGCGCTTCGAGTGGGTCGCCGCCGAGCCCGCAGCGCTGCGGCGCATCAATCTGAAACCGACCTGGTTGGCCGACCGCCTCGCCGGCCTGCCCGCCGGCGCGCAGCAGCTGGTGATGCACGAGTGACGCCGTCCCGCTTTCCCGGCCTGACGCTGGCAGTCTTCCTTGCCACCGCCGCGGTGACGGCCGCCTCGCTCTATCGTCCCGAAATCGCCACGGCGCTCGAGCGCAACGCGCCGCTGATCGCCGAGGGGCAGGTCTGGCGACTCGTCACCACCTGGCTGGTCGAGACGGACGGGTGGGCGCAGATCGCCGTCAACTTTGCCGGCCTCGCCATTTTCGGCTGGCTGGTCGAGACCTTCGTCGGGCGGCGCTGGTGGATCATCGGTTACGTCGTCGCGGGGCTCGCCGGTGAGATCGCCGGTCTCTGGTGGCAGCCGCTCGGCGGGGGCAATTCGGTCGCCGTGTGCGGCCTGATCGGCGTCTTTTCGCTTTGGCAGGTGTTTCGGCAAACGACACTCGGCGCGCGGCGCTTCGTTGGCCCGATCTTCTGGCTTGGCCTTGGCCTCTTCCTCGTGGTGCGCCGCGACATTCACGGGGCGGCGCTGGTCGCCGGCTTCATCGTCGGCGCGCTCCCCTTCCTGCGCCCGAAGGAGGCGCGGCATGCCTGAGCCGCACCGCTTCGACGTGCGCGTCTACTACGAGGACACGGACTTTTCCGGCAACGTCTATCACGCCGCCTATCTCAAGTTCATGGAGCGGGCGCGCACCGAGTATCTTAGGGCGCACGGGGTGCACCATTTCGAACTGGCGAAGGGTGGCGTCGCCTTTGCCGTCCGCTCGATGCGGATCGAGTTCGAGGCGGCGGCGCACATCGACGACCTGTTGACGGTCGAGACGGAACCGGCCGGGGTGACGGGCGCGCGCCTCAGCCTCACGCAGTCGATCCGGCGCGGCTCGACCCGCCTCGTCGAGGCGCAACTGGTCGTGGTTGCGATCCGTGCGGATGGCCGGCCGGGGCGCCTGCCGCGGGAGGTGCTGGCGCTGGCGCGGGGCGGGGACCCGGTCTGATCCCCGCCCGCACGTTGTTTGGCGCTATTTGGCCTGCTCGACCTGGCCGCGGATTTCCCCGTTCGGGTTCTTGGCCGTGTGGACGTTGAAATACCACTTGCCCGCCTCGAGGTCGGCGACCTGTGCGGCCGTGAGCGTCGCGTGACCCTTGATCGGGCTCGTCAGCTTGCCCTTGATCGGCACGACGGGCGGGGCGCTCGCGCCCACCGCCGCCGGACCATGGAAGTGCGCGGCGGTCGCCTTGCCGGTCAGGCCCTTATAGGTGACATCCCAGGTCAGCCGCATCGTCTTGGTATCGAGGGTCGCCGTCAGGGTACCCGTTCCGGTCGAGGTCGTGGGCGGGGTTTCGGCGGCGGCGGTCAGGGTGGCCGAGAATTTTTCGGTCGCGGCAAAGGCCGGGGCCGCGGCGAGCATCACGGCGGCGGCCGTGACCAGGAAAGTCGTGCGCATCAGAACCATCGGGTAACTCCCTTCGAGGTGAATGCGCGGCGGAGCCTATCTTGGCTGGCCCAACGCCAGAGGCTGGCACTATGTCGCAGGCCAAACGGCCGCGCCCGGGGCATCGCTGCCATGCAGGCACACGGGTTGCCCCGTGGCAGAAAGGATGCGACGGCCAGTCAATCGCGCACCCTTACGGGGCATGGAAGCGCTTTGTTAACCACTCATTGACCATAGATCGGCGGTACGGCCGGACCCGCAACGCGCTACCTCCCCTCCGGGGGATTTCTCTTAAATTTGACAAAGTCTGCCGTCATCGCCTCGGCCCCGGATCGGTACTTTGGGGCCGGACCGAAGGGACCGTTTCATGGATACAACGACTGCCGCTGCGACCGTCGCGCCCGTCGCGCCGCAAGTGGTCGATTTCTCGCTCATCGCCTTGTTCATGAGCGCGAGCTGGGTGGTCAAGATCGTGATGATCGGCCTGCTCGCGGCCTCGATCTGGTGCTGGGCGATCATCATCGACAAGTCGATCCTGTTCACCCGCGTCGATCGCGAGATGAACCGCTTCGAGCGCATCTTCTGGTCCGGCCAGTCGCTCGAGGAACTCTACCAG
>DASZTU010000028.1:0-13617 GCA_035547975.1 Devosiaceae bacterium
GAATTGTCGATGCCGTAGTGCTTGCAGAGCGCGTCGAGACTGACGCGGGCGCCCGGATGCCGCTGGCGGGCGAGCTCGACGGTATCGATCACCGCATTGGCCAGGGTCCGCCGCCCGACCCGCTGGTGCTCGGCGTTGAGGAAGGCAATGTCGAAGGCGGCATTGTGGATGATCAACGTGGCTTCGCCGACGAACTCGTCGAACTCGCCCGCCACCTCGTGATAGGTCGGCTTGTCGCGCAGGAACGCGTCCGAGAGGCCATGCACCCTGAAGGCTTCCTCCGGCATCGGCCGCTCGGGATTGATGTAGCGGTGGAAGTGCCGGCCGGACGGGATGTGGTTGATGAGCTCGACGCACCCGATCTCGACGATCCGGTCGCCGGAGGCGGGATCGAGACCGGTGGTTTCGGTGTCGAGGACTATCTCACGCTTCATTCCCGTACCCTGCCCGCCCGGGCGTTCGTTCCTGGCCTATGGGCGGTCCCCTCAGGCACCGCCAAGCCGCTCGACCAGGGCCCGGACTTCCGCCTCCGTCTGCCGAATCGGCTTGGCGGTATCGAAGACGTAGTCGGCCCGCCGCTGCTTTTCAGCCTGGGGAAGCTGACGGGCAAGGATGGCATCCAGTTTTTCCCCGCTCATTCCCGGCCGGGCCATCGCACGCTGCCGCTGCGTTGCTTCGTCGACCACCGTCACGGCCACCGCATCGAAACCATAGTCATAACCGGTTTCGAACAAAAGGGGAACATCTACGATGGCGAGACGCGCGCCGGCCCGTTCGGCCTCGATGAGGAAATCCCTTATGCGCTGGCGCACCAGCGGATGAACGATAGCCTCGAGCCGCCCGAGATCTTCGGGGTGCGCGACGAGGTGGGCGCTCAGTGCCCCGCGATCCACCCGGCCATTGTGGACAACTCCGGGGAAAACCCTCCCAAGTGGTTCGACAGCCTCGCCTTCGTAAAGCCGATGCACGGCTTCATCGGAGGAAAAGGTGGGGATACCCAGGTCGGCGAAAGCCTTGAGTACGGTCGACTTGCCGGTGGCGATCGACCCGGTGAGCCCCAGCTTGAACATCAAAGGGTCGCTTCCACGCTGGCGCGGAGGGCGGGCGTCACCTCGGGGCGCTGGCCGAACCATGCCTCGAAGCCGGGCACTGCCTGGTGCAGCAGCATCCCCAATCCATCGACGGTCCTGAGGCCGGCGCGGCGCGCGGCCCGCAGCAGCGGCGTTTCGAGCGGCACATAGACGATGTCGGTCACGAGCGCGGATTTCGGCAGAGAATCGAGCGGCAGCTCGAGCTCGGGTTGGCCGTGCATGCCGGCTGAGGTCGTGTTGACGACCAGCCCGGCCCCCGGAGCAACCGTGGCGAAACGATCGAGCGGCCCCGGCACGATGGGCCCGGCAATCGCCGTGGCGAGGGCTTCGGCCTTGGCCGGTGTACGGTTGAGGAGGTGAATGCGGGAAATGCCGCGCTGGTGCAGCGCAACAAGGATGGCCCGCGCCGCACCACCGGCGCCGAGCACGAGGGCCTCGTCGAGGCCCTCGCTCCAGCCCGGTGCCTGCTGGTCGAGATTGCCGAGAAATCCCATGTAGTCCGTATTGAAGCCGTAGAGCCCGGCCGGGCGCCGGACGAGCGTGTTCACTGCCCCGATCGTCCGCGCCAGGGGATCGACGTCGTCGCAGAGCGCGAACACGGTTTCCTTGTGGGGAATGGTGACGTTGCCGCCGACGAACTCGCCCCCTCTCAGTCGGCCGATGAACGCCGCAAGCTCGGCTGGGGGCACATCGATCGCTTCATAGCTCCCGTTGATGCGAAGCGACCGGAGCCACGTGCCATGGATCAGCGGTGAGCGGGAATGGGCGATCGGGTGCCCGATGACAAAGGCTCTGAGGGTCATGGCCGCGCCGTCGCAAGCAGGTCGGGCGCGTGCAGCCGGAGTGCCCCCAGGAGCTGCAGCAGCGGCAGGCCGAGTATGGTGAAATAGTCGCCGCGTATGCTTTCAAAGAGGCGCACGGAGGGGCCCTCAAGGCGATAGCCGCCGACAGATTCAAGCACCCGCCCGCCTTCAAGCGCGAGGACCGCGTCGCGTTCGGCTGCATCGAACTCGCGCATGGTGAGCTCGGCGGTGTCGACCGCCGACCAGACCAGCACCCCCTCAACCGCGAGGGCGACCCCGGCGTGCAGCCGATGCGTGCGCCCGCGCAGATGGTCGAGTTGCCGGGCCGCGTCGGGGAGGGTCCCGGGCTTGTGCAGCAGCTCGTAGCCGAGAGCCAGCGTCTGGTCGGCCGCGACCACCACGTCGGCGGGCCGCCGCGCTGCAACCTCCGACGCCTTGGCTTCGGCGAGGGCGAGCGCAATGCCGCGCCCGTCGGCCCCCCGGGCGGCCGTCTCGTTCTCCACAGCCCGCTCGTCGATTTGGGAAGGCTCCGTCCCGAATTCGAGGCCTGCCGCCAGGAGCAAGGCTTTGCGGGCGTTACTGCGGCTCGCAAGGATCAACATCGTCGTGGTTTTCCACACAGTTCCTGGTAACGCGGGTGGCCATTGGGCCGGCGAGGCGCAACCAAAGGCCGCTTCACGCGTTGTGCCCGCTCCGGCGGATTCCATCAACAGGCCTTGCCGCGACCTACGGCGCCCCAGGGGAGTCGTGAGTCACGGGGAAAGCCGATTGCCGATGGGCTTCCGATTCCCACAGCCGCGTTAACGTTTCGTTAACGGTTAAGACGGCCTTAACCCTTTGGTAACCTTCATCATCCTATCCGCCTTCGCGGTTTCCCCCAGGCCGTGATTAACAAGCCGTTAACGGCTGGCCACCGCCGCGCCTGCCTTGGGTGCATGGCATTGTGAGTCCAGCTGAATTCAGGCAGAACACCGCCATGATGATGATCAAAACGAATCTAGATTCTTCTCTTCGAGAGAAGAACCCGCGTTGACCGGCTCCGTCCAACGGCCACTGCTGAGCACCCTGCTCGGCCGCCCCCAGCCCCGACCACCGATCTGGCTGATGCGACAGGCGGGGCGCTATCTCCCCGAATATCGGGAGGTGCGCGCCAGGGCTGGGAGCTTCCTCGAGCTCTGCTACACGCCCACGCTGGCGGCTGAGGTCACGCTTCAGCCGCTCCGGCGGTTCGATCTCGACGCCGCGATCATCTTCTCCGACATCCTGGTCGTCCCCGATGCCCTGGGGCAAAAGGTCGGCTTTGCGACCGGTGAGGGACCCGTCCTCGAGCCGCTTACTGCAGCGGACGTCGCAAAACTCCGCCCCGAACGAATCGTCGAGGCGCTGGCCCCCGTCTACGAGGCGATCGAACGGGTGCGCGCGGGCCTTCCTCCTGCCGTCGCCCTCCTCGGCTTTTGTGGCAGTCCCTGGACGGTTGCGACCTACATGATCGGCGGGCGCGGCTCGGTCGACCAGGCGGCGGCGCGGCTGTTTGCCCTCCGCGAGCCGGCTGCGTTCGCCCGCCTCATGGATGTGCTCATCGAAGCGAGCACTCGGCACCTTGTCGCCCAGTTCGAAGCCGGTGCCGATGCGGTGCAGCTCTTCGAGAGTTGGGCCCACAATCTTGACGAGGAAGCCTTCGAGCGGCAGGTGATTGCACCCAACCGGCGGATCGTCGAGGGCGTGCGTGCGAGAGTCCCGGATGCACCGATCATCGGTTTTCCGCGCGCGGCGGGCGCGCTCCTGCCGCGATACGCGCGGGAAACGGGGGTCAACATGGTGGGGCTCGACCAGACGGTGCCGCTCGAATTCGCCGGGGAGGCGCTGCCGGCCGATTTCGGCGTGCAGGGCAATCTCGATCCCTTGCGACTCGTCGTTGGCGGTGAACAGATGCTCGGCCGCGCGGAAGCGATCATTGCCGCCTTTGAGGGGCGGCCGCACGTCTTCAACCTCGGCCATGGGGTCGTCCCCGACACCCCGGTCGAGCACGTGGAAGCATTGGTCAGCCTGGTGAAGGAAGGGCGCTGATGGACTGGATTCTCTGGGTCAAGGCCCTGCACGTCGTTTCGATCGTCGCGTGGATGGCGGGGATGCTCTATCTGCCGCGGTTGTTCGTCTACCACGCCGATGCCGAAAAGGGTTCGGTCCAGTCGGAAACCTTCAAGATCATGGAGCGCCGTCTCTATCGCGGCATCACCACCCCGGCCATGCTCGCCGCCTATGTCTTCGGGCTGATCATGATCTGGTACGGCCTCGTCGACTGGCACATGATCTGGCCGTGGGTGAAGGCGGCATTCGTCATCGCCATGTCGGGCCTCCACGGGCTCTGGGGCCGGTACCTCAGGGATTTCGCCAACGACCGGAACACGCGCAGCTCCCGGTTCTATCGTTCGATCAACGAGATCCCGATGCTGTTCCTGCTTGTGATCGTGATCATGGTGATCGTCCAGCCGTTCTGAGCCGGCGGCCGGCACCTCCAGCGTTTCACGTGAATCGCGCCGCACCGGGCGATGCCGCTTGAATATCGACAGTCTTCACGCTATCTCAATCGCATCTCCCTCATCGCTGGTGTGGCGACGCTTCAGGCGCCCCGGCGACCCCTCTCCCCCTCAGCCGTATCCGAAGGGTACCTTCCGCCCATGCAGAATATGAAGCTCAGCGAGCTCAAGGCGAAGACGCCGGCACAGTTGCTGGAGTTCGCCGAGGAACATCAGGTCGAGAATGCCTCGACGCTGCGCAAGCAGGAGCTGATGTTTGCGATCCTCAAGGAACTTGCGGCGCAGGAAGTCGACATTACCGGCGAAGGGGTGGTCGAGGTCCTTCCCGACGGGTTCGGGTTTTTGCGCTCGCCGGACGCCAACTATCTGCCGGGCCCGGACGACATCTACGTCTCACCGAGCCAGATCCGCCGGTTTTCGCTGCGGACGGGCGACACGGTCGAGGGCCAGATCCGCTCTCCCAAGGAAGGCGAGCGCTACTTCGCCCTGCTCAAGGTCAACAGCATCAATTTCGAGGATCCGGAAAAGGTCCGCCACAAGATCAACTTCGACAACCTCACGCCCCTTTATCCGGATGAACGCCTCCGGATGGAGATCGACGATCCGACGCTCAAGGATCGTTCTGGCCGCGTCATCGACCTCGTCGCCCCCCTCGGCAAGGGCCAGCGCTGCCTCATCGTGGCGCCGCCGCGCGTGGGCAAGACGATCATGATGCAGAACATCGCCAAGGCGATTTCGACCAACCACCCCGAATGCTACCTCATCGTGCTGCTCATCGATGAGCGGCCCGAAGAAGTCACCGACATGCAGCGGACGGTGAACGGGGAGGTCATCGCCTCGACTTTCGACGAGCCGGCGACGCGACACGTCCAGGTCGCCGAAATGGTGATCGAGAAGGCCAAGCGTCTGGTCGAGCACAAGCGCGATGTCGTGATCCTCCTCGACAATATTACCCGCCTGGGCCGCGCCTATAACACTGTGGTTCCGAGTTCCGGAAAGGTCTTGACCGGTGGTGTCGATGCCAATGCCCTGCAAAGGCCGAAGCGTTTCTTCGGCGCAGCGCGAAACATCGAGGAAGGCGGGTCGCTGACCATCATTTCGACTTCGCTCATCGATACGGGCAGCCGAATGGACGAAGTGATCTTCGAAGAATTCAAGGGTACTGGCAACTCGGAAATCGTGCTCGACCGCAAGGTTGCCGACAAGCGGGTGTTCCCGGCCATCGACATTCTCAAGTCGGGCACGCGCAAGGAGGAACTCCTGGTCGAGCCGGATGAGCTGCGCAAGATGTACGTGCTGCGCCGTATTCTGAACCCGATGGGCACGGTCGACGCGATCGAGTTCCTGCTCGACAAGCTGCGGCAGACGAAGAACAACGCCGAGTTCTTCGAGTCCATGAACACCTGAGGCAATGCGGGACGGCGATACGATCGTTGCGCTGTCATCTGGCAGCGTGCCGGCCGGCGTCGCGGTGATTCGTCTCTCGGGCCCCGCGACCCGGGATCTTCTCCTCTCCCTCGCCGGCGACTTGCCCCCACCGCGGCGGCTCTCCATGCGCACACTGCGCGATGGCGAGGAGGTGCTGGATCGTGGCCTTGTCGCGTGGTTCCCCGGCCCGCGCAGCTTCACGGGCGAAGACAGCGCGGAGCTACAGCTTCACGGTTCCCCGGCCGTGGTGCGCGCTATATTGCGGGCGCTGACCAGTCGAGCCCGCGTGCGGCTTGCCGAAGCCGGAGAATTCACCCGGCGGGCGTTCGAAAATGGCCGGCTCGATCTCACGGCTGTCGAAGGGCTCGGCGATCTCATTGCCGCCGAAACGGAAAACCAGCGCCGCCAGGCACTGGCGCGGGCAGCGGGCGGGCTCTCTGATCGGGTCGCCCACTGGCGCTCGGACCTTGTCCACCTGCGGGCGGAGATCGAGGCGCGCCTCGATTTTTCGGACGAGGGAGACGTCGGGCTCGACCTGCCCCCGCGGGTCGCCGTGTCCCTTGAGGCCTTGCGGGCGGAGCTGGCGGAGGCGCTGTCGAATTTTGGCCGGGGCCGCATCGTGCGCGATGGCCTCAGGGTTGCGCTGGCCGGGCCGCCCAACGTCGGAAAATCGAGTCTTCTTAACGCGTTGGCGCGGTCTGAACTGGCGATCGTCAGTGACGAGCCCGGTACCACCCGCGATGTGCGCGAGGTTGCGATGGATCTTGGCGGGCAGCTCGTGCTGCTGGTCGATATGGCGGGACTGCGGCAGGCCGAGAGCAAGGCCGAAGCGGAGGGCGTGCGCCGCGCCGAACGCGAGGTGGCGCAGGCGGATCTCGTGCTCTGGCTGACCGCGCCCGATGTCCCCGCGCAGGAGCCCCCGGCTTCTCCCGGAGAGATCTGGCGCATCGCGAGCAAGTCCGATCTCGCGCGAGGAGAGGAAGCCCTCGCCATTTCGAGCCGCACCGGCGCCGGCATTGGCGAGCTCCTCGAGCGGTTGACTGCTTTCGCCCAGACGCGCGGCGGCGGAGGTGAGGCACCGCTTCTCAGCCGCGAGCGCGACCGGGAAGCCATCGCCGCGGCACTCGAGGCGCTGGATGGGGCAGCCGAGGCGCTCGGCCAGGCGGAGGTCGCCGCCGAGCTGTTGCGTCAGGCGAGCCATTCTTTGGCGCGGCTGATCGGCGCGGTCGACGCCGAGGCGGTGCTCGACCGGTTGTTCCTCTCCTTCTGCATCGGCAAATGATTCACGTGAAACACGACGCCGGCCCAAGGCCGGTTGTCGTCTGGCGCGTAATTCGGTAAGTCGACCCGCAAGGAGCAGCCGGATGAGCGATTTCGGGGTGATTGTCGTCGGCGGCGGGCATGCCGGTTGCGAGGCGGCGGCCGCTGCGGCGCGTTTGGGAATCCCGACGGCGCTGGTGACGCATCGCTTTGCTACTATTGGCGAAATGAGCTGTAACCCGGCGATCGGCGGCCTGGGCAAGGGCCACCTCGTGCGGGAGATCGACGCGCTCGATGGCCTGATGGGACGGGTCGCCGACACTGCGGGCATCCAGTTCCGGGTGCTCAACCGACGCAAGGGGCCGGCGGTCCGCGGGCCGAGGGCGCAGGCCGACCGCAAGCTCTACCGGGCGGCGATGCAGGCGGCGATAGTCGCGCAGCCGAGCCTCGAGGTGATCGAAGCCGAGGTCGATGACCTCTTCCTGGAGGATGGGCGCGTCGCCGGCGTGGTTCTCCTCGACGGCCGCCGCCTCAGCGCGCATGCGGTGGTTCTGACCACGGGAACGTTCCTGCGCGGGCTGATCCACCGGGGCGAAGAAACGATCCCCGCCGGACGGATCGGGGAAAAGCCGGTGCTTGGCCTCTCAGCGCGTCTCGAGGCGCTCGGCTTGCGGCTTGGCCGGCTCAAGACGGGTACGCCCGCGCGGCTCGACCGCCGTAGCATCGACTTCTCGGTGCTCGAGGAGCAGCGTGGAGATGACCCGCCGGAGCCCTTCTCGGCGCTGACGGCGTCGATTTCGACGCCGCAGGTTTCGTGCTTCATCACCCGAACGACAAGCGAAACGCACCGCATCATCGCCGCGAACCTCCATCGTTCGGCGATGTATTCGGGGCGCATCCAGAGCCGCGGGCCCCGCTATTGTCCCTCGATCGAAGACAAGATCGTTCGCTTCGCCGACCGCGACAGCCACCAGATCTTTCTCGAGCCGGAGGGGCTCGACGACGAGACGATCTACCCCAACGGGCTTTCGACCTCGCTACCCGCCGAGGTTCAGGCCGAGTTCCTCAAGACCTTGCCGGGCCTGGAGAATGTCCGCATCGTGCGGCCGGGTTATGCCATCGAGTACGACTATGTCGACCCCCGCGAGCTGCGCCACTCGCTGGAGCTCAAGGTCTTGCCCGGCCTCTACCTCGCGGGCCAGATCAATGGGACGACGGGCTATGAGGAAGCCGCGGCGCAGGGGATCATTGCCGGGGCGAACGCCGGCCTTTCGGCAAAGGGCGAAGCGCCGCTCATCCTCTCGCGCACCGAAAGCTATGCCGGCGTGATGATCGACGATCTGGTCACCCGCGGGGTCAGCGAGCCCTATCGGATGTTCACCTCCCGGGCGGAATTCCGGCTGCACCTGCGCGCCGATAACGCCGACCAGAGGCTGACGGCTGTGGGCATCAGGGCCGGACTGGTCGGCGAGGAGCGACGGACGGTGTTCGAAGCCCGCCGCACCGCCCTGGAGCGCGGACGCGAGTTGCTCGAGAGCCTGATCGCGACCCCGTCGGAAGCCCGGCGGGCCGGCATCGCCGTCAATGCGGACGGGCAGCAACGATCGGCGTTTCGGCTCTTATCCTATCCCGGCGTCGAGACTGAGGCGTTGCGGAATCTATGGCCCGCGCTAGGGGAAGTCCCGGCGGACATTCTCGCGCAACTCGCGGTGGATGCTCAGTATTCGACCTATGTCGAGCGGCAGATGGCAGACATTGAGGCGGTCCGCCGGGACGAAAGCCGGGAGATACCGCCGTGGCTGGATATCGAGCAACTGCCCGGGCTGTCGATCGAGGTGCGGCAGAAGCTGAGCCGTGCCCGGCCGTCGACCATCGCGCAGGCCCAGGCGATCGACGGCGTCACGCCAGCGGCGATTACCTTGCTGCTTTCGGTGATTCGGCGCGGTGCGCTGCGCAAGGCCGGATGAGCAGTCCTCAGGCGCTCGCTGTGGTCGAGCGGTTCCGAGCGGAAGTCGTCGGTGAGCCCGAAGCCGTTGCGGCGCGCCTCGACAGCTATATTGCCCTGCTTCGCCGGTGGCAGCCGGCGCAAAACCTTGTTTCACGTGAAACGCTCGCGGACGTGTGGACTCGTCACGTTTCCGACAGCCTTCAGGTGCTGCGGCTGCTCACCCCGCGCGACCAAACATTCGTCGACCTCGGCAGCGGCGCCGGCTTCCCTGCCCTACCGCTTGCTATTGCGCGAGCGGGACACCCGGGTACGCGATTTCTTCTCGTCGAGTCGAACGGCCGTAAGGCCGCATTCCTGCGCACCGTCGCCCGGGAGATCGAACTTCCGGTGACGGTGCTCGCTCTCCGGGCGGAGGATCTTGATTCACGTGAAACACCGGTCCCCGATGTGATTACCTCCCGCGCACTGGCGCCTCTGCCGCTGCTCTGTGGCATGGCCGACCGATTTGCCGGTGAAACGAGCCGTGCCATCTTCCATAAGGGGCGCGAATATGATGAAGAATTGCGGGCGGCCGAGGCAAGTTTCAGCTTCGACCTGCGGGTTGTGCCGAGCGACACCAGCCCCGAGGGCGTGCTGCTCGAGTTGCGCAACCTGCGTGCGAAATCAAAGGCTTGAGTGAGGGCGGCGACGTGGCTTCGCGCATCCTGACACTGGCGAATCAGAAGGGCGGCGTGGGCAAGACCACGACCGCCATCAATCTCGCCACCGCGCTCGCGGCCATCGGGGAGCGCGTGCTTATCGTGGACCTCGATCCCCAGGGTAATGCCTCGACGGGGCTGGGAATCGGCCGCAACGACCGGGACGTGTCGAGCTATGACCTCCTTGTCGGGGAGGCGCGGGTCTCGCAGGCGGCGATCCGCACCAGCGTTCCGAATGTGGCGATCGTGCCCTCGACGATGGATCTGCTCGGGATCGAGCTGGCCATTGCGCAGCAGCCGGACCGCGCCTTCAAACTGCGCAACGGCCTGAGGGAACTGCACGAACTGACCATGGAGGGGCGCGACGTCACGTATGTGCTGATCGATTGCCCGCCGTCGCTGAACCTTCTGACGATCAACGCGCTGGTTGCCGCCGACGCCGTCCTGGTGCCGCTTCAATGCGAGTTCTTCGCGCTCGAGGGGCTGAGCCAGCTCCTTCAGACCATTGAACAGATTCGGTCGACGCTCAATCCGCGGCTCAGCATCCAAGGCGTCGTGATGACGATGTTCGATCGGCGCAACAACCTGTCGGAACAGGTGCTGCAGGACGTACGCTCCGAAATGGGCGAGCTCGTCTACGAAACGGTTATTCCGCGCAACGTCCGGCTGAGCGAGGCGCCCTCCTATGGCAAGCCGGCGCTGCTTTACGACCTCAAATGTGCCGGGAGCCAGGCCTATCTCAGGCTCGCAACCGAGGTGATCCGGCGTGAGCGGCGGCTCAATGCCGCCTAGAGGTGACGCATGAACGAGAACAAGCCCACGCGGCTCGGCCGCGGCCTCGCCGCACTGATCGGCGACATGGCAACGGTCGAGGGGACGCGCGCCGCGGAAGCGTCGAACGCGGTGCGGCGCCTGCCACTCGACGCGCTCCAGGCTAACCGGCACAATCCCCGCCGCGACTTCGACGCCGATCAGCTCGACGAGCTGACCAATTCAATTCGCGAAAAGGGCATCATGCAGCCGCTGCTGGTGCGACCCGGGACCGAGCCGGGCCGGTACGAGATCATCGCCGGCGAGCGACGGTGGCGCGCGGCGCAGCGGGCGGGTCTCGGGGACGTGCCGGTGATCGTGCGGGAGGTGGACGACCGCGAGGCACTGGAGCTCGCGATTATCGAGAACGTGCAGCGCGCCGACCTCAATCCGCTCGAAGAGGCAATGGGTTACGGCCAGCTCATGGAGCAGTTTGCCTATACGCAGCAGGACCTGGCGCAGGTGATCGGCAAGAGCCGGTCGCATGTGGCGAACACGCTCAGGCTGCTGAAACTCCCCCATGACGTGCGGGACATGCTGGCGCGCGGCGAACTCACCGCCGGCCACGCGCGGGCGCTGATCACGGCGGAGGACCCCCTGGGCCTGGCGCGGCGGATCGTTGGCGGCGGGCTTTCGGTGCGCGCCGCCGAGGCCCTGAGCCAGGGTCAGTCCCCGGCGGGCAAGCGGCGCACCGCACCCGCCGCCGAGGAAGCCAAGGATCCGGATACGGCGGCGCTCGAAAAGCGGCTTTCGGACGCGCTCGGCCTCCACGTCATCATCGACCACAAGGACAATGGCGGTCGGGTCGAGATCCGGTATCGCACGCTTGAGCAGTTGGATTCGGTCTGCGTCCGGCTGACGGGGCACAACGGCTGAGTCGCTGCGTCGATCGGCCCGGCTGCCGGCGGCCGGCCATGTGCCAGCTAATCCTTGCGAATCTTCTTTCCGGCCGGCGTGACGGCCGAGACGAAGCCGACGAGATCGCGCCGGATGCGCGCCGCGGCGCGGGCGGCGAGCGATGGGGATTGGCCCGCGAGCTTCATGAAGGCGCTGCGCGGAATGAGCAGGGTGTCGACCTTGCTCACCGCCTGCACCGTGACGTGGCGGGGCCGCGTAACCACAAGCGATACAACTGAAATTACTGCACCCGGCTGCGTCACGACCATCGGGTCGGGTTCGCCCGTCCCGTCGGGAGTAATCGAAATCGAGCCGCTAACGAGAACCTGCGCGCCTTCAGGTACCTCGCCGCTGGTGAGGATCACCGTGCCCGCGGCATAGTGCTTCCGTTCGCTGGCGAAGGCGAGCATTCGCCGCTCCTCGTCGGTGCAGATTTCGAAAAAATCCGCCCCGGCGAGAATCGAAGCCGCGTCGTCGATCTGCATCCCGCCCTATGTCCCCGCGCAGGTCGCGCCCGCGGGCCTAGCAGATCGCCCGGCCGCTGTGCAACCTTCACGGGACGAGACGATACCCGCCTTCCTCCGTGACGAGCAACCGCGCGTTGGACGGGTCCCGCTCGATTTTTTGCCGCAAGCGATAGATGTGGGTCTCGAGTGTATGAGTGGTGACGCGATTGTTGTAGCCCCACACTTCCTTCAGCAGCACGTCGCGCGTGATGGTCTTAGGCCCTTGGCGGTAAAGGTATTTCAGGATTGAGGTTTCCTTGTCGGTCAGCCGCACCTTGCCGCCCTCGGGGCTCTCGAGCAGCTTTGCCGCGGGCTGGAAGCTGTACTGGCCGATGGTGAAAACCACGTCCTCGCTCTGGTCGTGCTGGCGCAGCGCCGCGCGTATACGGGCCAGGAGCACCGAAAAACGGAACGGCTTGGTGACGTAGTCATTGGCGCCCGATTCGAGGCCGAGAATCTGGTCCGAATCGGTGTCGTGCCCGGTCAGCATGATGATGGGGCTTTTGAAGCCCTCGCGCCGCAGAATCTTGACCGCCTCGCGGCCATCCATATCGGGCAGCCCCACGTCGAGGAGCATGAGATCGACATGGCCGTCGCGGACCTTTTCGAGCGCCTCCGATCCCGTCCCCGCCTCCAGGATGTCGAACTCCCTATAGTGCATCAGCTGTTCGACCAGCGTCCTGCGCAGTTCGCCATCGTCATCGACGATGAAAATCCGCCGTCTGTTCATGCGTTGAGTTCCCCAGCCACACGTACGCTCGGTGAGTAATCCGGGCGCGGGACGCCCGCTAATCACACTCCCGTGTGATGAAGAACGAAGAGCCAACCGGAAAAGTTTCAGGATTCCGCCGGTGTTCCGCTGTCGCGCGCGGGGCGTTGCCCAAAAAGCGCAGTTCCCACGCGGACCGCGGTCGCACCCATCGCGATGGCGACTTCGAAGTCGGCGCTCATCCCCATGGAAAGCTTCGACAATCCCTCGTCCCGGGCGAGTTGGGCGAGCTGGGCGAAATAGGGGCCCGGCGGCTCGCCCTCGGGCGGGATGCACATCAGCCCGATCACCTCGAGGCCGAGCTCCCGGCATTTTGCGACAAAAGCCTTCGCTTCGGCCGGCGAGACGCCCGCCTTTTGCGGCTCCTCCCCGATGTTCACCTGGACGTAGCAGGGCAGCCGCCGCCCCGCCCGGGCCATCTCGGCCGCCAGGGCTTCGGCCAGGCGTTCGCGATCCACTGTTTCGATCACGTCGAACAGGGCCACCGCGTCACGCACCTTGTTGGTCTGCAGCGGCCCGATGAGGTGCAGTTCGAGATCGGGGTAGGCTTCGCGCAGCGCCGGCCACTTGGATTTGGCTTCCTGGACGCGGTTCTCGCCGAACACGCGCTGCCCCGCCGCAAGGAACGGCCGGATGGCATCGGCGGGAACGGTTTTGGAGACGGCCACGAGGTCGACCCGATCGGGCGGCGGACCGAAGCGGCGGCGGGCACGCTCGATGCGCTGCCGGATGATCGCCAGACGTTCGGCCGCTGCCGCGGATTCGGCACTCATCGGCTGTTCCTGTTGACCGAAAACGGGTTTTCTGATGATGGTCCGCTACCCAATTTCCCCCTTTGGCGCAATCGCGTTGCGCAAGGAAGAGCCCCGT
>DASZTU010000029.1:0-3061 GCA_035547975.1 Devosiaceae bacterium
TGAGATCGCCGCCGGCGCCGAAGATGACGATGGCGCAGGGATCGGGCTGCTCGAGGTCGGCGCCCTTTGCGGTCGGCTCGAGGGTTGCCGGCTTCACCTCGACGGGCGTGTCCATGCTCAATCGTCCTTCTGCAGGGGCAGGGGCTCGCCGGCGGGATCGACCGGGGCGCCGGGTGGCTCGGGCTGCGGCGCCTCGACGTGCCCGCCAAAGCCGAAGCGCATGGCCGAAAGCATCTTTTCCGCAAAGTTGTGGTCCTGCCGGGAGCGGAAGCGGGTGAAGAGCGAGGCGGTCAGCACTTCGGCGGGGACCGCCTCCTCGATCGCCGCCTCGACCGTCCAGCGGCCCTCGCCCGAATCCTGTACGAAACCCGAAAACTTGCCGAGCTGGGGATCGCGGGCGAGCGCGATCGCCGAGAGGTCCAGCAGCCAGGACGAGACGACGCTGCCGCGCCGCCACACCTCGGCGATGTCGGCCATGTTGAGCTCGAAGCGCTCGTGGGCGGGAAGGTCCGTCGAGCTCTTGTTCTTGAGGATGTCGAAGCCCTCGGCATAGGCCTGCATCATGCCGTATTCGATGCCGTTGTGGACCATCTTGACGAAGTGACCGGCGCCGGACGGCCCGGCGTGGATGTAGCCCTGCTCGGCGCGCGGGTCGAACCCCTCGCGCCCAGGCGTGCGCGGAATCGTGCCGAGACCCGGCGCGAGCGCGGCGAAGATCGGATCCAGCCGGTCAACGGCCGTTTTCGGACCGCCGATCATCATGCAATAGCCGCGCTCCAGCCCCCACACACCTCCGGACGTTCCCACGTCGATATAGTGGATGCCCGCCGCCTCGAGCGCCTTCGCGCGGCGGATGTCGTCCTTGTAATAGGTGTTGCCGCCATCGATGATGACGTCGTCGGGCTTGAGCAGGGTCGCGAACTGGTTGACGGTCGATTCGGTGATGGCGCCCGCCGGCAGCATGATCCACACCGCCCGCGGTGCCGACAGGGCGTCGGCCATTTCGGCCAGCGAAGCCACGGCCGTCGCGCCCTCCGCCTTCAGCTTGTCGCGCGGCGCCGCGTTGATGTCGAAGACGACGCACGAATGGCCGGCCTGCATCAGCCGGCGGGAAATGTTGGCGCCCATTCGGCCAAGGCCGACGATGCCGATCTGCATTGTTGTCTGCTCCAGTTGATGACGCGTTCACCCGGCGACCGGCCGGCACCTTAGCATCGACTGCAACGCGCGGGCCGCCACAATCGATCAAATCGCCGCGGTGAGCGGGGTGGCATGGTGGACGCCGGGCCCGCCCCAAGCAAACGCAACGGTTGCGCCGCCGACCCCGTTGCGGCAAACCAGCGCCCGAACGGCAACAAGGGAGAACGGCGATGCGGCACCGGCGCTTGGGCAAGACGGGTTATGAGGTCTCGGAGATCGGACTCGGCTGCTGGCAGCTCGGCGGCTCCTTCGGCACCATCGACGACGAGACGGCAAACGCCATTCTCGACAAGGCGACTGCCCTCGGAGTCGATTTCTGGGACACGGCCGATGTCTATGGTGCCGGCCAGAGCGAGAGCCGGGTCGGCCTTCACCTCAAGAACCACCCGGAGATCAGGGTCGCCACCAAGGTCGGCCGCTCGGGCGAGCTCTTCCCGGACAGGTACACCCGCGCCGGCGTCAAAGCGAGCCTCGAGGGCTCGGCCAAGCGCCTCGGGGTCGAAACCATCGACCTCGCCCAGCTCCATTGCGTCCCGAAGCGCGTCCTCGAGGATGGCGAGATTTTCACCTGGCTCGACGACCTCGTGAAAGACGGCCTCATCCGCTTTTACGGCGCCAGCGTCGAGACGATCGAGGAGGGCCTGCTCTGCCTCCGGCAGCCGGGTGTTTCAACGCTCCAGATCATCTTCAACCTCTTCCGCCAGGACGCGGCGACACAGTTGTTGCCGGCCGCCCAGCGCGCCGATGTCGGGATCATCGTGCGGCTACCGCTGGCGAGCGGCCTCCTCTCCGGCAAGTTCGGCAAGAACCAGCAGTTTGCGCCCGAGGATCATCGCAATTTCAATCGCGATGGCGCGTCCTTCTCGGTGGGCGAGACGTTTTCCGGCATCCCGTTCGAAAAGGGTGTCGACCTCGTCGCCGAACTCGAGAAGCTCAACACCACCGGCTGGCCGCTCTCGCAGCTGGCGCTGCGCTGGCTGCTCGACCACCCGGCGGTCTCGACCATCATTGCGGGTGTCTCGAAGCCTGCCCAGCTCGACGACAATGTCGCGGCGTCAGCCCGCCCCGCCCTGTCGCAGGCCCTCAATGACAGCCTTGCGACCTTCTACGCCAGCAAGGTTCGCCCGCTGGTGCGCGGCGGAATCTGAGGAGGCGGTCGCCCCGTCCTCTGCCTCCGGTCGTTGATATCCGCCGGCGGTTCAGAAGTCGGCGGTGAGGCCCTTGATCTCCCAATCGCCGTAGCGCACGGGCTCGAGCCCGCCGCGGCCGCCTTTTTCGGCCGGCAGGCTGGCGGCCCGGGCATCGATCGCGGCGCGGCGGGCCTCGGCCTCGGCGAGCGCCCGCCGGGCGGCCGGGGCGAGCACGCGCGGGGCGGGCGGAGCGTCTGGAGCGACCGGCGTTGAGGCGTCTTTCCGCTCATCGGGGGCAGGGGGTACGGTCATTACGGTTTGGCAAGGGCTATTGCGGGGGCCTTGAGCAAACCCCATCCTATTTGACAGTGCAACAATTGGGGCCCTGGCTCGCGATGTTCAATACGCTCAGAACGGGCGTGCTCCTGGCGGTGCTGACCGCCCTCTTCATGGTCGTCGGCTATCTCGTCGGCGGCACCGGCGGCATGGTCGTCGCCTTCGGCATCGCCCTCGTCACCAATCTCATCGGCTACTGGAACGCCGACTAGCTCGTGCTTTCGATGCAGAATGCCGAGGAAGTCGATCCGGCGCGCGCGCCCGACCTCTACGCCATGGTCGAACGGCTGGCGCGCAATGCCGGCATCCCGACGCCTCGCGTCTATCTCATCCACACCGACCAGCCCAACGCCTTCGCGACCGGGCGTAACCCGCAGAATGCGGCGGTCGCCGTT
>DASZTU010000030.1:0-3969 GCA_035547975.1 Devosiaceae bacterium
TGGCAGCGCGCGGACCGTTTCGTGCCGGGCGGTTTCAGCCCGATCTCGTGGCTGGTGGCGGTGGCCCGCAACCACGCCCTCGACCTCCTGCGCGCCCGCAGGCCCCCGAGCGACGATATCGATCTGGCCCTCGATGTGGCCGATGCCGGGCCCGATCCCGAGACAGCCGCGGTGGACCGCGGCGAACGGGCCCGCATCGATGCCTGCCTCGACCAGCTCGACGCCGACAAGGCCGACGCCGTCCGCGGCGCCTACCTCGACGGTTATAGTTACGAAGAACTTTCGGCGCGCCATAACGTGCCGCTCAACACCATGCGGACCTGGCTGCGCCGCAGCCTGCTGAAACTCAGAGAGTGCCTCACGGCATGAGCGACGACAGCGACATTTCCGGAGCAAGCGAGGACGGGTTCCTCGCCGCCGAATATGCGCTGGGGCTGCTGCCGGCGGCCGAGCATGCTGCCGTCGCGGCGCGCCTCCGCTCCGACCCGGCGCTGCGGGCCGAGCTGCGGCTGTGGCAGAACCGGCTCGCGAGCCTCGACGCGCAGTTCGCCGAAATGCCGCCGCCTCCGGCCGCCTGGAGCCGCATCGAGCAGCGCCTGTTCCCGCCCGCCGCGAGGCCCGGGTTCTGGAACTCGCTCGGCTTCTGGCGCGCGGCCAGCGGCGTCGCCGCCGCGATTGCGGTGATCGCCATCGGCCTCGACATCGCCACGCCGCGGCCCGACCCGAACGCCTTCGCGGCGCAGCTCGTCGCCGCGCTCAGCGCCCAGGGCAGCAACGTCCAGGTCGTCGCCCTCTACAACGCCACGACCGGCCAGGTCCGCCTCACCACGCTCTCGGGCAATGCCGTGCCCGACAAGGATTACGAGCTCTGGGCCATCGAGGGCAGCAGCGCGCCCAAGTCGATGGGCGTCATCCCCATCGACCGGCGCGTCGATCTGACCATGAAGCCCGACATCCTCGCCGGCTTCGGCCCCGGCACCACGCTTGCCATCTCGCTCGAGCCCAAAGGCGGCTCCCCCACCGGCGCCCCCACCGGCCCCGTGGTGGCGGCCGGCAAAGCCACGGCGATCTAGCAGTCGCCCACCCTCCTCCTCGCGGGGAGGGTAGCGCAGCTTAGGCGGAGCCTTAGCGGAGCTAGGGTGGGGGGTGAGGCACGCTCAATGCCGACTGCTTCCCCCCGCCTGCTCGATAACGGACTTAGCAAATGCTAAGTCCTATCTCGCTTCCTCCCCCGCGTGGGGGGAGGTGCGCCGACTGCAAATTCCTCCCAAGCCTCTGCCCGCCGCCACCGTCTCACTGTTGTGTCCGAGCGACACACGCGCCCAGGCGGCCGGCGGAGACTTGTGGGGCTCGGCGATCTTCGCCCGAGATCGGTCTCTGCCGGCCGCCGAAGCGGCGCAGAACGGCATCGGGCGATCACAAGTTTCACATTGGATCGCCGTTCGAGCTTTATTTTTGCGCCGTGCGATTTCTGGAAACTCCCGCCGCAGACCTTCCGTAGCTCTGGCTGTCCCAACCGGAACGATACCGGTCCCCAGAGGAAGGAAGTCACACCATGAAGATCGCTCTCCGCGGGCTCGCGCTCGCCGCCATCCTGTCCGTCTCCGCTCTTGCCGGCGCGGCCTATGCCGCCAATCCCGATGTCGGCGGCGCGCCGATGTCGGAGACCAAGAACATCATCGAGAACGCCGTCAACTCGAAGGACCACACCACGCTCGTCGCCGCCGTGAAGGCCGCCGGCCTCGTCGACACCCTCGAGGGCAAGGGCCCGTTCACTGTCTTCGCACCCACCAACGAAGCCTTCGCGGCGCTGCCGGCCGGCACCGTCGACAACCTGCTGAAGCCCGAGAACAAGGACATGCTGGTGAAGGTTCTCACCTGCCATGTGATCGCCGCCAAGGCGATGGCGGCCGACGTGATGTCGATGGTCAAGGCCGATGGCGGCAAGCACGTCGTCGATACGGTCGGCGGCTGTAAGTTGACCCTCCAGACCACGGCCGACGGCAAGGGCGTCACCGTCACCGACGAGAACGGCAATGTCGCCAACGTGACGATCGCCGACGTCGTCCAGTCGAACGGCGTCATCCACGTCATCGACAAGGTCCTGCTGCCCAAGATGTGATCGTTTGTGTGCCGCACCTCCCGGCGGCACACATGCAATTGAAGCGCGCGTGTCCTACATTGTGCTAGGACACGCGCACTCATTTGGAGGGGAAAATGGCCTCACTGAATAGACGGTCGATCCTGCTTGGCGGCACCGCGGTTGTGGCCGTGGTCGCAGCGGCGCCGTACATCACCACCTTCATCGGCAACGCCGTCGCCGGCGAGGGCGAAGCGGTGCCGGGGACCTTCGAGGTGACCCACACCGACGACGAGTGGCGCAAGATCCTCGGCGACGACGCCTTCAATATCATGCGCCGCCAGGGCACCGAATATCCCGGCAGCTCGCCGCTGCTCAACGAGCATCGTCCCGGCATCTTCGCCTGCGCCGGGTGCGATCTGCCGCTGTTCGACGCCTCGACCAAGTTCGAGAGCGGCACCGGCTGGCCCAGCTTCTACCAGCCGCTCCCCAACGCCGTCGCCACCATGGACGACGGCTCGCTGGGCATGCAGCGCACCGAGGTGCACTGCCGGCGCTGCGGTGGTCATCTCGGCCACCTGTTCGACGACGGCCCCAAGCCGACCGGGCTGCGCTATTGCATGGACGGCCTGGCGCTCAAATTCGAGCCGAAAGCCGCCTGAAGCTTACACCGAATTCAGCGAAAACCGGCTTGCGCGACGCAATCGCGCGCGCCATTTCTGTGCCATGCATTCGCCGCTGAAACTGACGCTGATCCAGCCGACCGACGTCCCGGAGCCGCTGCGCGAGCGCTTCGGGCCGTACAACGAAATGTTCCACCGCCTGTTCGCACGGGACGGTTTCACCTTCGAGACGGTGCGGCTGTCCGCCGGCATGCCGCTGCCCGATCCGGCCAGCCTCGATGCGGTGCTGATCACCGGCTCATCCGCCGGCGTCTACGACAACCATCTGCCCTGGATGGAGCCGCTGCGCCAGTTCATCCGCGGCGCCTACGCCAACCGCACCCCGATGCTCGGCATCTGCTTCGGCCACCAGATCATCGCCGACGCCCTGGGAGGCGACGTGCGTAAATCCGAAAAGGGCTGGGGCCTCGGCCGCCACGTCTACGAAGTGAAGTCCCGGCCCGCCCATATCGGCGGCAACCTGCCCGAATTCGCCATCGCCTGCTCCCACCAGGACCAGGTGATCGCCCCGCCGCCCGAGGCCGAGACCTTCCTCGCCTCCGAATTCACCCCCAATGCCGGGCTGGTCTATCGCAACGGCCGCACCATGAGCCTGCAGCCGCATCCCGAATTCACCGACGACTACACCATCGCGCTCGCCGAAATGCGCCGCGGCAAGGCCCCCGACGCCCTCATCGACACCGCCATCAAGTCGGTCCAGCGCAAATCCGACAGCGCGGAAGTGGCTGGCTATCTCGGCGCATTCCTCAAGGCGAACTAGCGCGCTTGCCCGCCCGGTGGCTACGGCCCCCAGCCCCTCCCCGCGGAGAGGCAGGGGGGCGATAGTGCCGCTGGCGCGATGTATCAGTCAGGCGCCCCTCTCCCTTGCGGGGAGGGGGCTGAGGGTGGGGGCTGCAGGCACCGGATTCATTGTCGCCGCGCCAACCTCGCCGGCAGTTACCTTCCGCCGGCGCCCAGCGCCCGCTGCAGTTCGCCCTTGCTCATCTTCGAGCGGCCCTCGATGTGGCGCTTCTTGGCGCGCTCGTAGAGCTCGGCCTTCGTTGGGCCGTTGACGCGGCCCGACGAGCCGGTGCTGCGCCGACGCCGCGCGCCCGCGGCGCCCTTGGCCAGCGTCCGGCGCTGCGCCGAGCGGCCTTCCTTCTCCGCCTCGGCGGTGCGGCCGCGCCGCTCCTTCGATTTGGTTCGGCTCAGCGTCGTGCGATTCTT
>DASZTU010000031.1:0-13373 GCA_035547975.1 Devosiaceae bacterium
CCGTTCGACTACGTGGTGTTCGGCGCGACGGGCGACCTGACCAAGCGCAAGCTCATTCCGGCCCTCTACCATCGCTTCAAGGACGGCCAGTTCGACGAGCAGAGCCGCATCATCGGCGTCTCCCGCACGCCCTGGAGCGACGCGGATTTCCAGAAGGTGGCGCGCGAGAGCGTCGCCGAGTTCGTCGAGAAGGAATACCAGGACAAGAAGACGATCGAGCGCTTCTCGTCGATCTTCTCCTATGTGCCCAACGACGTGAGCGACCCCACCAAGTGGGGCGATCTCTCCAAGAAGCTGAGGAACGATCCCAAGATCGTGCGCGCCTTCTACATGGCGATCGCGCCCGACCTCTTCGGTCCCACCTGCCAGTACATCGCCAAGCAGAAATATTATCGCCGCGACGCGCGCGTCGTGATCGAAAAGCCGCTCGGCCACGATCTCGCATCGAGCCAGCAGATCAACGACGAAGTGTCGAAGATCTTCCACGAGGATCAGGTCTACCGCATCGACCATTACCTCGGGAAGGAAACGGTGCAGAATCTGTTGGCGCTGCGCTTCGCCAACATCCTCTTCGAGCCGATCTGGAATTCCGGCCACATCGACCACATCCAGCTCACCGTCGCCGAGTCCGTCGGCGCCGGCACCCGCGGCTACTACGACGAGTCCGGTGCCCTGAGGGACATGGTGCAGAATCACATGCTGCAGCTGCTGTGCCTCGTGGCGATGGAGCCGCCCGCCTCCGACGAGGCCAATTCGCTGCGCGACGAAAAGCTCAAGGTGCTGCGCTCGCTCAAGCCCATCGTCGGCGACCTGGTGTGGAAGAACACGGTTCGCGGGCAATACCGGGCCGTGTCGCACGAAACCGCCTCGGTCAAGGGCTACCAGGATGAGCTGCCGCCCGAAAAGAAGGGCTCGCGCACCGAAACCTTCGTCGCCCTCAAGGCCGAGATCGAGAACTGGCGCTGGGCCGGCGTGCCCTTCTACTTCCGCACCGGCAAGCGCATGGCCAACCGCGTCAGCGAGATCGTCATCCAGTTCCGCTCGATCCCGCACTCCATGTTCGAGCACGCCGAAGGCGCGCCGCGGCCGAACAAGCTCATCATCCGCCTGCAGCCCAATGAGGGGGTCAAGCTGCTGATGATGAGCAAGGACCCGGGTCCCGGCGGCATGCGCCTGCGCGAGGTGCCGCTGAATCTCTCCTTCGCCCAGACCTTTGCCGAGCGCACGCCCGAGGCCTATGAGCGCCTGCTGCTCGACGTCATCCGCGGCAGCCAGACGCTCTTCATGCGCCGCGACGAGCTCGAGGCCGCCTGGATGTGGATCGACCCGATCCGCCAGGCATGGGATGCCTCGGAGGACGCGCCGCAGCCCTATACCGCCGGCACCTGGGGGCCGACCGGCTCCATCGCACTCATCGAGCGCGACGGCCGCACCTGGTACGAGGAAGACGATTGACGGCGACGCGTCTCGATTTTCCGGATCGCCCCACCCTCGCCAGGGCGCTGGCCGATGCGGTCGCCCAGAATATCAACGCGGCCCTGATCGAGTCGGGGGTCGCCGCGATCGCCGTGTCCGGCGGCACGACACCGGCAAAATTCTTCGTCGAGCTCGGCAAGCACCGCGAACTCGACTGGACCAAGGTTTTCGTGACGCTGGTCGACGAACGCTGGGTGGACGAAACGAGCGACCGCTCCAACGCGCAACTGGTCAACGAGAAGATGCTGCAGGGGCCGGCGGCCGTCGCCCATTTCGTGCCGCTCTATTCCGGTGGCGAGGCGCCCGATGCGGCCGCCCTCGAGCGCACCGAGCGGCAGCTCGCCGTGCTGCCGCGGCACTACGCGGCGGTGCTCCTCGGCATGGGCAATGACGGCCACACCGCTTCGTTCTTTCCGGGGGCGGACAATCTCTATGAGGCGCTGAACGGGGAAGGCCCCGTCGTCGCCATTCGCGCGCCGGGGGCGGGGGAGCCCCGGATCACGCAGGTGCTGCGCCGGTTGCTCGACACCTCGGCGCTTTATCTCCACATCGAGGGGGAGGAAAAGGCAGCGACGCTCGAGCGCGCGCTCGCGGACGGCCCCATCGAGGAAATGCCCATCCGCGCCGTGCTGCGCCAGCAGTTGAAGCCGCTCGAGATTTACTGGGCTCCCTGACCGGCTGTCACCGCGGGCCCCAAATTGGTCCGCCGGTCGCATCCGGGCACGCCCCCTTCCTAAGGAGCCGTTAAATGGCCGTCCGCCAAACCATTCGTGACGTGACCGATCGCATTGCGGCGCGCAGCGCCCAAAGCCGCGCCGCCTATCTCGCCCGGATCGAGGCTGCAAGGCAGGCCGGGGTCAACCGCGCCGTGCTGTCGTGCGGCAACCTCGCGCACGGCTTTGCCGCCTGCGCGCCCGCCGACAAGGCGAAGCTCGCCGGAAACCGCGCCCCCAATCTCGGCATCGTCACCTCCTACAACGACATGCTGAGCGCCCATCAGCCCTACCAGTCCTATCCGGACATCATCAAAGCGGCGGCCCATGAGGTCGGCGCCACTGCCCAGGTCGCGGGCGGCGTGCCGGCGATGTGCGATGGCGTCACCCAGGGCCAGCCGGGAATGGACCTCTCCCTGTTCTCGCGCGACGTGATCGCCATGGCGACGGCCATCGCGTTGAGCCACAACATGTTCGACGCCGCGGTCTTTCTCGGCATCTGCGACAAGATCGTGCCGGGCCTGCTGATCGGCGCCCTGACCTTCGGCCACCTGCCCGCGGTCTTCATTCCCGCGGGGCCCATGCCCTCGGGGGTTCCCAACGACGAGAAGGCCAAGGTTCGCCAGCTCTATTCGGAGGGCAAGGTCGGCCGCGCCGAACTGCTCGAATCCGAGTCGAAGTCCTACCACTCGCCCGGTACCTGCACCTTTTACGGCACCGCCAACTCCAACCAGATGCTCATGGAAATCATGGGCCTGCACCTGCCGGGCGCGAGCTTCGTCAACCCCGGCACGCCGCTGCGCGATGCCCTGACGAAGGAGGCCGCGAGGCGCGCGCTGTCGCTCACCGCGCTGGGCAACCAGTACACGCCCGTCGGGCACGTCATCGACGAGAAGGCGATCGTCAACGGGCTCGTCGGGCTGCATGCGACGGGCGGTTCGACCAACCACACGATCCACCTCATCGCGGTCGCCGCGGCCGCGGGCATCGAGGTTACCTGGCAGGACATGTCGGACCTTTCCGACGCCGTGCCGCTCCTCGCCCGCGTCTATCCCAATGGCATTGCCGACGTGAACCATTTCCACGCCGCGGGCGGCATGGGATTTCTCATCCGGGAGCTGCTCGATGGCGGCTACCTGCACGAGGACGTCAAGACGGTGTTCGGCACCGGCCTCTCCGCCTATGCGGCCGAAGCCAGACTGGTCGAGGAGAAGCTCGTGTTCGAGCCGGCTCCCGCCAAATCCGGCAATCCCAAGGTGCTGACCACAGCGAGCGAACCGTTCCAGGCCTCGGGCGGGCTGAAGCTCCTCTCCGGCAATCTCGGCCGCGCCGTGATCAAGGTCTCCGCGGTGAGCCCCGAGCACCGCGTGGTCGAGGCGCCGGCGCGGGTCTTCCACAGCCAGCAGGGGCTACAGGCGGCCTTCAAGGCCGGCGAGCTCAACCGCGACTTCATCGCCGTCGTGCGCTTTGCCGGGCCCAAGGCGATCGGCATGCCGGAACTCCACAACCTCACCCCGGCGCTGGGGGTGCTGCAGGGGCGCGGCTTCAAGGTGGCGCTGGTGACGGACGGACGCATGTCGGGGGCCTCCGGCAAGGTGCCCGCTGCCATCCACGTGACCCCCGAGGCCATCGACGGCGGCCCGATTTCGAAGCTGCGGGACGGCGACATGCTTCGCCTCGATGCCGATGCCGGCACGCTCGTCTTCCTCGGTGACGAGAGCGAGCTCTTGAGCCGGACCCCGGCGAGCGAGGACCTGAGGCCGCAGCACGCCGGCATGGGGCGCGAGCTCTTCGCCGGCTTCCGCCAGCTCGTCAACGCCGCCGATCGCGGCGCGACGGTATTCGGCTGAGGCAAGGCCGGCGCTCGGGACGGTGTGCCGCACCGCCTGACGGGTTGCGGCACACGGCCGGCGAGGCCAAACTAGGCTCAGTTTGAGCTGACGCGAGCCGAATCATGCCCCGTTCCGCACTCCTGCCCGCCCTGGCCGCCCTGCTGATGCTCGCGGGCTGCTCGACCTTCGGCATGGATTTCGGCTCGTCGGCGCCCACGACGCCCGTCGGCCGCGCCATCGATTACCGCAACGACGACCTCGCGAGCGCCGTGTTTGCCCTCGAGGTGCCGACGACGCTCCACCCGGTGCCCGGCGGCACGGTCGCCAGCCTCGACCTCGCGGCCGGCAAGGACTCGAGACACATCAAGGCCAACCTCGTTCTCACCGACGGCAGCGCGGTCAGCGCTTCCCTGCCGCCACCCGCCGATGGGCGCACCTACGTGATGCTGGGCTTTTCCGACAAGGATAAGCTCGCGGTGCGCGCGGCGCAGAAATGGCTGCGCAGCCTGCCGTCGGATGCCGCCCCGGTCGCCGTCCTCGATGTGACGCCAAGACTTTGCGAGACGGCGGCCATCGACCCCGTCGCGACCACCTATTCGCTCATTCCGGCGTTGCCCGGCACGCCGCTGACCCCGCTTGCGACCAATCGGTCGCTGGCGGCGGCCGCCGGCGCGACGGGCGGCCAGATTCCTCCCTGCGCCGGGTAGCCGGCCTACCCGGCGGCGCCCGCGTCGGCTGAAGCGGGCCGCGGCCGGCCCAGTGCCGGCGCTTCGCGCGTCACCGCCCCCTCCGGACCCTGCCTGCCGCGCCGCGGCAAGCCGATCCCGCCGCCCCAGTCGGAGGTGCCCGCGCTCCAGGCCTGCCCGCGGCGGAACGCGTCCCAGTAGGACTCGGCGCTGATCGCACCGGTGAGGAAATTGCCGAGCTCGTGCGCGATCAGCCCTTCGTCGCGGAATACGGACCGCGGATCGTCGAATTTGAGCGCCTTGAACTCGTACTCGATGTCCTCGAGCGCCCGGCGCCGCGACGCCAGTGTGGCGAGGCGCGCGCCCTCGTCCTGCATGTCGATCCGCTCTTCGGCAATGCGCAGCCGGGTATCGTCGAGCTGGGCGATGAAGGGGTCGTCCTCCCCGGGGCGCGCCGTCCGCTGCGCCAGGATGAGCGACTGGATGTCGGGGCTGCCAAGGGCGCGGGTGAGGGCGTTGACCGTGCGCCCGAAGGCGCCGTCATCAGCCTCGGCGAGAAGCCGCTGCGCCGCCGTCAAAGCCTTGCGCTCGTCCTGCAGCACGGCAATCTGGCCGTCGATCTCGGTGATCCGCTGCTGCGCCTCGGCGAGGCCGGTCAGCACCTGGGCGCCGCCCGCGGCCTCGATGGCCGTGCGCTCGATCTCGTCGATCGCCTCTTCGGCGGCGGCGGCGCTGGCGGCCTGTCGATCCGCGTGTATGGCGAGAACCAGGGGCAGCTCGTTGAGCAGCCGAAAATGCCGCGCCGCCCGCTCGTAGCCGATGAGGCGGGCCACCCAGCCGTCGAGCGCGGCAATAAGTCCCCGGCCGCGGTAATTCGGCCCACCGAAATCGCGCTGCAGCAGGTAGGAAAACAGGCGGTCGGACCGGTATGTCCGCGCCTTCTGGTCGCGGTCGAGCTCTGCCTGGCGCGCCTTGGCGCGAGCGGCCGATGCGATGGCCTTGAGCCTTGCCGCGAGGTTCTTCTGCCGCTCGTAGTCCGGATCGCGGGCGATGGCGGCGGCGATGCGGCCCGAAAGCCCCCTGAGCGTCGCCTGCTGCCGGTCAACGGTGGCGAGCGCCCGGCCCCGCTCGGCCGTGAGCCGCCCGAGTTCCGCTTCGATCTCCGCCATTTGGTCCGCCCCGGCGACGAGTTCGGCGGCGCGCTGGCGCAGCACGTCGCGGCCGGCGAGGCTTGCGGCAGCGATCGGGGCGGCGAGCGCCTCGAACTGCTCGGGCGGCAGGCGCGGCTCGGCGAATTGCCGCAGGAGCTCGCCCTCCGTTTCGCGCATCTTGGCGATGCGCTCGGCGGCCCGCCCGAGCTTGCGCAGAATCTCGTCCTCCTCGCGGCGGATGTCGCGCAACGCCTCGTCGAGGGCGGCGAGGACCTGTGGGCCGGTGAGGGTCATGGTGCGCTCACCATTGCGTCAGCGTCCCCCCGAGCACCGGGACCACATAGTCGACATCGACGAACCCGTCCTGCTTGAACCCGACGAGACCGTGGTCGATGACGCCATTGTCCTGCTTGTCGGCGATCACGGCGTCATACACCCCTTGCGGCACCCGGATGCCCCAGCGGTTGACCACTTCCGTCCGGCCGGTTTCGCCGTTGACGATGGGCAGGCTGAGCACCTGCCCGTTTGCGTCCACCGCCTCGACGACGATGTAATAGTTGGTCGCTTCCGTATTGTTGTTCGGAATGGTCCAGAAGCCGGGGCGGAGGCCGCTCCGGTCGGCGACCCGCAGCGTGTAGCTCTGCTCGAGCGTGTCGCGCAGCGCCGTGAGCTCGGCGACTGCCTGGTCGGCGCCCGCCCGGTTACCCTTAGCGGCGGCATCCTTGCCGCGCGCACGGATCGCCTCGGCGTCGACCACGGCGCTCTGCACCTTGGTTTCGTTGAAGATCGCCTGGTAGAGCTCATCCATCCGCGCCGGCAGGGTCTGGGCGAGCTCGATCCGCTCGCGCTCGGCGAGCGAGGCGGTATAGGGCCGGTAGCCGAAGAAATAGGCGCCGAGCCCGACGAGGACGGCGAGGGCAAGGGCGAGGACCGGTGGTCCCCAGCTCCGACGCGCCACGTAGAGTCGTGCGAGGAGCGCTGCCGGTCCGTGCGCCGGGGTAAAGGCGAAGCGGTCGTCCGCGGCGGCGGCAAAACCCTCGTCGAGCGCCGCTTCGCTGACCTCGATCCCCTCCTGCGCATAGAGCAGCCTGAGCCGCGCGCGGACCGTCTCCGGTTCCGCCTCGGGGGGAAGGTCGATGCCACGGCGGAGCGTATCCACGACATCCATCGCGAGCATCTCGTCGGTCAATGCTGTGTCGGCAGCTGGTGCCCTAGTCATCAGAGCTCGGTGTGGGTTCTGAAACGCCGCGTGGGCGTCATCCTGGCTGCCTCGTCCGCATCATCGCGATGCGCAAGTTGACGGCCTGCTTCCGGCACGCCGAAAGCCCGCTCGTCGGGGTAATCCACTGTTCTGCAACCCGCGCATGATGGCATTTTTGCCGTCCGGGGCGGGCGCGACAATTGCAGCCCCCATCGGGGGTGACTATTTTCCGGCATTGGTGCGAAAAAGCCGCAAACAAAGGGCGCTAGGGGCGGGTTTGGATGCAGTTCGGCGGAAACTACCTGCTGGGGGTGCCCCGCCAAGCGGTTTGGGCTGCGCTCAACGATACCGAAATCCTCAAGGCGGCGATCCCCGGCTGCCGGAGCATCAGCTGGACCGGCGTGGCGACCCTCGATCTCGAGATCAAGGTCGACCTCGGACCGGTGCATCCTGTTTTCGGCGGCAATTTGACGCTCTCGGACGTGGTCCCGGCGCACAGCTACCTGCTGAGCGGGCGCGGCCGCGGCGGCCTGCTCGGCCTCGCCCACGGGGCGGCCCGCATCGCACTCGCCGACGCCGCAGATGGGGGCACGGCCCTGAGCTTTGTCGCGCAGGGCGGCGCCTCGGGCCAATTGATGCGGCTCGGCCGCGCCCTGATCGGCCAGAGCGCCCAGCACGTCATCGATGGTTTCTTCGCCCGCTTCGCGGCGGCCATGGGCGCCCCGCTCACCATTCTGCCGCCGCCGGATGCGGTTGCGGCCCCGGGCTCGTAGGCGCCGGCGCAGATTTTGACCAAATGGGAAAAATCGCCCGAACCCTCTTGCAGTCGGCGGGTTTGCAGGTTTGTATCCCGCTTCAACGCTCGGGATTTTTCGGCGGCCGCTGGCCGTTCCCGTGAGCGGTACAGGGAGAACGTTCATGACCACTTTGACACAGCACCTTGCGGCGCGTCTCGGCGTCCTTGCCGCCGGCGTAGCCCTTGGTGCGCTGATGGCGGGCAGCGCTTTGGCCGACCCGGCGCTGATCTACGACCTCGGCGGCAAGTTCGACAAGTCGTTCAACGAGGCCGCCTACAACGGTGCCGAGCAGTGGAAGAAGGAGACGGGCGGCACCTACCACGACCTCGAGATCCAGGCCGAGGCGCAGCGCGAGCAGGCCGTGCGCAAGTTCGCCCAGGCCGGCTACTCGCCGATCGTCGTGACCGGCTTCAGCTTCGCCGATACGCTCAACAAGGTCGCCCCGGATTTCCCCGACATCCACTTCGTGCAGATCGACTCGGTGGTGAACCAGCCGAATGTGGAGTCGGTCGTCTACAAGTCGAATGACGCCTCCTACCTCGCGGGCGTCCTCGCCGCGAAAACGTCCAAGACCGGCAAGGTCGGATTCGTCGGCGGCATGGACATCCCGCTGATCCACGCCTTCTTCTGCGGCTACAAGGAAGGCTTCATGGCGACCAACCCGCAGGGGCAGGTCTTCGAGAACTATACCGGCACGACCGCCGCCGCCTGGAACGATCCGGTCGGCGCGGGCGAACTGGCCAAGGCCGACTTCGACAAGGGCGCCGATATCGTCTATGCGGCGGCCGGCGCCTCGGGCCTCGGCGTGATCCAGGCCGCCAAGGACGCGGGCAAGATGTCGATCGGCGTCGATTCCAACCAGGACTACATCGCGCCCGGCTCCGTCCTGACCTCGGTTCTCAAGCGCGTCGACGTGACCGTCTACAACGCCTTCAAGAACGACAAGGATTTCAAGGGTGGCGTCGTTGCTCTCGGTATTCCCGAGGAGGGCGTCGGCATCTCGTTCGACGACTACAACAAGCCGCTCATCACCGACGATGCCAAGGCCGCGGTGGACGCGGCGAGCAAGGGCATTGCCGACGGCTCGATCAAGGTGCACGACTTCACCACCGACAATCAGTGCCCGTGACCGGCCGTCTCCTTCGTGAACGCAAAGGAAACTGATGCGAATGCGTTGCAGCGCCCCCCGGGGGGCGCTGCGTCCGATTTTGCCATCGAGCTGAGGCGGATCAACAAGCGGTTCGGGCCGGTCTGGGCCAATCGCGACATCGACCTCAAGGTCAGGCGCGGCACCATCCACGGCATCGTGGGGGAGAACGGGGCCGGCAAGTCGACGCTGATGTCGATCCTCTACGGCTTCTACACCGCCGACTCGGGCGAAATCCTCGTCAACGGCAAGCTCGAGAACATCACCGATTCCCGCCACGCCCTGAGGCTCGGCATCGGCATGGTCCACCAGCATTTCATGCTGGTCGACAATTTCTCCATCCTCGAGAACGTCATCCTCGGCGTCGAGGACTCGGCGATGCTCGCGCCCTCCCTCGCCCGCGCCCGCAAGGAGCTCAAGCGCCTCGCCGAGGAATACAGCCTCGAGGTCGATCCCGACGCCATCGTCGAGGACGTGTCGGTCGGCCAGCAGCAGCGCGTCGAGATATTGAAGGCTCTCTATCGCGGCGCCGACACCCTCATCCTCGACGAGCCGACGGGCGTGCTGACGCCCGAGGAGGCCGATGACCTCTTCCGCGTGCTGGGCGTGCTGCGCGAACAGGGCAAGACCGTCATTCTCATCACCCACAAGCTCCGGGAGATCATGGCCATCACCGACACCGTCTCGGTCATGCGCCAGGGGCAGATGGTCGCGACCGTGCCGACCGCCGAGACCTCCCCGGAACAGCTCGCCGAGCTGATGGTCGGGCGACGCGTGCTGCTGCGCGTCGACAAGGGGCCGGCGCATCCCGGCAAGCCGCTGCTCGAGGTGAAGAACCTCGTCGTTGCCGACGACCTCGGCGTCGAGCGCGTCAAGGGCGTGAGCTTCAACGTCCGGGCGGGAGAAATCGTCGGCATTGCGGGGGTTGCCGGCAATGGCCAGTCACAGCTCCTCGAATCGATCGCCGGCATGCGCGACCAGAAATCGGGGGATGTGGTCCTCAACGGCCAGGTGCTCTCCCTCGAGGGCGACGACGGCGCGGCCCGTGCTCGCGCCGCGGGCCTCGCGCACGTGCCGGAGGACCGCCAGCGCGAGGGGCTCGTGACGCAGTTCGAGGCCTGGGAGAACAACATCCTCGGCTACCAGAACGATCCGGCCTATGGCGCCGGGCCCTTCCTCGATATCGGCGCCGCCCGCCGGCAGGCCGCCGAGCGGATGCAGAAGTTCGACGTGCGGCCAGCCAATCCGCGTCTCAAGACGGCCAGCTTTTCCGGCGGCAATCAGCAGAAGATCGTGGTGGCGCGCGAGATGGAGCAGGACCCCGACGTGCTCGTGGTGGGCCAGCCGACGCGCGGCGTCGACATCGGCGCAATCGAGTTCATCCACAACCAGATCATCAAGATGCGCGATGCGGGCAAGGCGATCCTCCTGGTTTCCGTCGAGCTCGACGAAATCCGCTCGCTCTCGGACCGCATCCTCGTGATGTTCGACGGCCATATCGTCGGCGAAGCCGACCCGGCGACCGCGACGGAAGGCGAACTCGGCCTGATGATGGCGGGCGTGCCGCCGCATGAGGCGGCCGGGGCCCGCGTCTCGGCCGAGATGGCCTCCCCGGGAGGCCCCGCATGAGCGCCCGCCGTCCGCTCCCCCGCTGGGCCGACGTGGCCCTGCTGCCGCTCCTCAATCTCGTTTTGTCGCTGATCGTCTTTTCGATTTTCGTCGCGCTGATCGGGCAGAATCCGATTGAGGCCCTGGGGATCATGATCCACGGCGCCTTCGGCTACGGCGAAGGCATCGGCTTCACGCTCCACTTCGCGACGAGCTTCGTCTTCACCGGCCTATGCGTCGCGGTGGCGGCGCATGCCGGCCTCTTCAACATCGGCGGGGAGGGGCAGGCCTATGTGGCGAGCCTCGGCGCGATCGCCGTCGGCTTCCTGCTCGATCACGTGGGCTGGCTGGTGGCGCTGCCCTACCACCTGAGCTTTCTCATCGTCCTGCCGCTCGCCATTCTGGCCTCGATGGTCGTGGGCGCGGCGTGGGCCTTCATTCCCGGCTATCTCCAGGCCAAGCGCGGCAGCCACGTGGTCATCACCACGATCATGTTCAACTTCATCGCCTCGGCGCTGATGGCGTACCTCCTCGTCTACGTGCTCAAGCCCGTCGGCGTGCAGGAGCCCTCGACCGCCAATGTGGTCGCGGCGGGAAAAATCCCGCAGCTGCGCGAGCTCTTCCCCTGGCTCAAGCTGGGCGGCGCTCCGCTGAACATGACCATCATCTTCGCGGTCATCGCCCTCGTCGGCGTCTATGTGCTGATCTGGCGCACCAAGTTCGGCTACGCCATGCGCACCATGGGGCACAACCCCACCGCCTCGCTCTACGCCGGGATCTCCAACAGCCGCATGATCATCTACGTCATGATGATATCGGGTGCGCTCGCCGGCATGGTCGCGGTCAACGAAGTGCTGGGGGTGCAGTCGCGCATCGTCATCGACGTGACCGCCGGCTATGGCTTTGTCGGCATCGCCGTGGCGCTCATGGGGCGCAACCACCCGATCGGCATCGCGCTTGCGGCCATCCTGTTCGGCGCGCTCTATCAGGGCGGCCTCGACCTCCAGTTCTATATGCCCGCCATCACCCGCGACATGATCGTCGTCATCCAGGCCCTCGTCATCATGTTCACCGGCGCCATGGAGGGGCTGCTGCGGCCCGGCCTCGAAAATGCCTTCATGATCTTCGGCCCCCGGCAGCGCGCCGAAGCGGCTGTGCGCGAAACGGTGGGGACGGAGGGCTGAGATGGACTACGAAACCATCATCTCGACCCTGGCGGCGACGCTGCGGCTGACGACGCCGCTGCTCCTCGCCTGCCTCGCCGGGCTCTATTCCGAGCGCTCGGGGGTGTTCGACATCGGCCTCGAGGGCAAGATGCTGGCGGGCGCCTTCGGGGCGGCGAGCGTCGCCGTCATCACGGGCAGCGCCTGGCTGGGCCTCCTCGCCGCCATTGTCGTATCCATCCTGATGGCCATGCTGCACGCCGTGGCCTCGATCACCCTCAAGGGCAACCAGATCATCTCGGGCGTCGCCATCAACTTCCTCGCCCAGGGGCTGACCGCGGTGCTCGGCCTCGCCTGGTTCCACCAGGGTGGCCGCACCCCCGCGCCGCCCGATGGCGGCCGTTTCCAGCCGATCGATCTTCCCGCCGCCGACCAGATCCACGCCATCCCGATCATCGGCCCGATCTATTCGGTGCTGCTCTCGGGCCACAACATCCTCGTCTACATCGCCTTCCTGTGCGTGCCGATCACCTACTGGGTGCTCTACCGCACCCGCTTTGGCCTCAGGCTGCGGGCCGTCGGCGAGAATCCCAAGGCGGTCGACACCGCGGGTATTTCCGTTTCGCTCATGCGCTACCGGGCGCTCATCATCACCGGGGCGCTCTGCGGCTTGGCGGGCGCCTATTTCTCGATCGCCCAGGGCAACGGCTTCGTCAACAACATGACCGCCGGCAAGGGCTATATCGCGCTCGCGGCGCTCATTTTCGCCAAGTGGCGGCCGGTGCCCGCAATGTTCGCAACGCTCCTCTTCGGCTTCCTCGATGCGCTGCAGATTCGCCTCCAGGGCGTGCCGTTGCCGGTCGTCGGGCCGATCCCGGTGCAGTTCATCCAGGCGCTGCCCTACATTTTGACCTGCGTGCTGCTTGCCGGCTTCATCGGCAAGGCGGTCGGGCCCAAGGCGGGCGGCGTGCCCTACACCAAGGAACGGTGAGTGGACCCGTCGCCCACCGACCAGGCGCTGTTCGAGGCGGCGGAGCGGGTGCGGGCGCGGGCCCACGTCCCCTATTCGCACTTCCAGGTGGGCGCCGCGATCCTCGCCGACGACGGCCAAATCTATGCCGGCTGCAATGTCGAGAACGCCGCCTATCCGCTCGGCAACTGTGCCGAAGCCTCCGCCATCGCGGCGATGATTGCGGGCGGCGGCCGGCGCATTACCCGCATCTTCAGCGCCGGCCCGGGGGCGGCCCCGGTCACCCCGTGCGGCGGCTGCCGGCAGCGCATCCGCGAGTTCGCCGAGCCGGAGACGCCGGTGATCTGCCTCGGCGTCGACGGCGGCACCCCGCTCGAGACGACCCTTGGCGCGCTGCTGCCCCATTCCTTCGGGCCCGAGTTTCTGGCCTGACGGGACAGGGCATCCCTCACCCATCTCCCTCGCGGGCGGGGTCGGTCCGTGAGGAGCGGGTGAGGGGGGCCTTTGCCTTGCGATGAAAATGCGCGGTAAACTGACGGAAATGGCGCCGAGGAGGTCTTGATGAATTTGCGTGTGGTCGACCATCCGACGCCGGTCGCGGCCCCGGCCCGCAATCCCGGCTTTCCGCT
>DASZTU010000032.1:0-11881 GCA_035547975.1 Devosiaceae bacterium
CGCCCGCCCGCTCGTCCGTGACCTTTGTCAGCCAGGCCGCGTTCGATGCGGGCCTGCAGCAGGCACTCGGCGTCGACAAGGCCATGCTGCCTGTCTCCAACACGCGGGGCGGCATCGGCAAGCGGGCGATGATCCACAACAGCGCGACCCCGCACATCGAGGTCGATCCCGAAACCTACGAGGTTCGCGCCGACGGCGAACTGCTCACCTGCGAGCCCGCGACCGTCCTCCCCATGGCGCAGCGCTACTTCCTGTTCTGACAGGCCGCGCGGACGCAGCGGCCCGGAGGCAAGGGTGCCCGCACGCGTCTTGCCATGCACGAGGACAGCGCCGACAATGTCGTTATGAACAAGATCGACCTCCGCCACCTCGCCGAGCACGGGAAGGACTTCGCACTCTGGAGCGCGGAGCAGGCGGAGCTGTTGCGTCGCGGGCGCCTCGACAAGCTCGACGTCGAGAACCTGGCCGAGGAGATCGAGAGCGTGGGCAACAGCGAACGCTACGAGATCGACAGCCGCATGGAAGTACTCCTCCAGCATCTGCTGAAGTGGCAGTTTCAGCCGGAGAAGCGGAAGAGCGGCTGGAAGGCGAGCATCGTCGAGCAGCGCATACGCATTGCACGGGTCATCAAGCGCAGTCCCAGCCTGCGCGACTATCCCGCGGAGAACCTCGAGGGCAGCTATGTGATCGCCCGCAACGCGGCCCTCGAGGAGACCGGCCTGCCCGAGGCCGCCGTTCCCCCCACCTGCCCCTATACGGTCGCCCGGATCCTCGACCTGGACTTCCTGCCGGGAGGCGACTGACCATCGCTCCGGGGCAAACTTCTCCCGTCACCCGCGGCAAAAAAGCGAGAATTTTGCGGGAACCTTCCGGGAACGAAGAGGTTTCGCGGCGCAGGAAACCGCTTGTAGGGAGTTCCGACATGAAAAAGTTCCTGGCTATCCTGATGGCCGCAATCCTCGCTATTTCGACATCGCTTGCGGTGAGCACGCCGGCGCGGGCGTTCTTCCCCTGGTGGGGCATCGCCATTGCGGCGGGTGTGGGCCTTGCGGCCGGCGCTGCCATTGCCGCCAACCACGATACCTTCGTTTACGGCCACGAGCCGACCGTCACCGCCCGGACTTACGATCACTCGAGCGCCTGCCACGCACGCTATCGGTCGTACCAGGACAGCACGGACACGTTCATCGGCCGCGATGGTCGCGAGCATCCGTGCATGCTCTGAGCGGGCCCGAAGCCTCGCACACATCATTGTGAAGGCTGACACGCTGACAGGAAGGCCCCTTCGCGGGGCCTTTTTGCTGTGTTCGGGGCGGCACTTTCGGTCGCGGGCGGATCGTCGGGAACCGGCCGCGCCGCCACTCGTTTGTCAATCATCAGCACACCCGAAGGAGTATCAATGATGAATAAAATCATCACTCTAGGCACGGCCGCCGTGGTTGCCGCCGGCCTCACCCTCGGCGTTGCCGCCCCTGCCTCCGCGGCCCCCCCGTGGTGGTACCACCGTCATCACCACGCCTATGGCTGGGCTCCCGGGCCGGCCATCGGAGCGGGCATTCTCGGCTTTGCCGCCGGGGCCGCGCTGGCCAATTCCGCCCGTGCCAATTCTTATGCTGTTGGCGACGGACACGTGGCAGCCTGCGAGGACGCTTACCGGTCGTACGACCCGCGTACCGATACCTATCTCGGCTACGACGGCATGCGGCACTACTGCGAGCTCTAGGCTCCAGCGCACCGAAAAAGGCCCCGTGCTCCGGCGCGGGGCCTTTGCTTTGCCCTATTTTGCACGCGGCGGCTCGCTTATCCTTGGCTGGACGAATCGGGGAGGCCTGCCGATGAGACGACTCCGCCTGGCGTTGCTCCTGCTGATTGCCGCCCCCCTGCCCGCCGTCGCCGCGCAGGCGCCTCCAACGGTCGAGGTCGGGCCGGCCAATCCCCTGCCGCAGCCGGCGGAGGCGATCCCGTCGGCCGCGAGCGCCATCACCATCACCCTCGGCACCACCGGCGATTTCGAGCGCCGCAGCGTCAAGTATGGCTGCGAAGGGGACGTATCGGAGCTGACGGTCGACTACATCAACGCCGCCCCGAATTTCCTCGCGCTGGTGCCGATCGACGGCACGGTACTGGTGTTCAATACCGTCCTTTCCGGCTCGGGCGCGAAGTACGCTGCCGGCAAGTATGTCTGGTGGAGCAAGGGCAACGACGCGAGCCTCTACGATCTCACCCAGGGGCAGAACGCCAAGCCCATCCTCACCTGCTCCAGCGTCAACGAAACTCCCTGACTAGCCCCGCCCACCGGACCCGCCGTGGCGACGACGATCGATCCCAGCAACGCCGCCCAGCTTTTCACCCACCTGCGCATCCTGATGGGCACCGTGGTCGGGCTCGGCATGGGCCGGCTGCTGATGGGCTTTGCCGGGATCGTGCAGCACCCGACCCGGGCGCGGCTCTCGGCCACCCACCTCGTCTGGGCATCATCTGTCCTCCTCACGCTCATTCATTTCTGGTGGTGGGAGTTTGCCCTCTTCACCGTGTCGCAATGGTGGTTCGGCGATTTCCTCTTCCTCATCACCTATTGCGCCGCGCTCTTCCTCCTCTGCGTGCTGCTCTTCCCCGACGACATCAAGGAATATGACGGCTACGAGGATTTCTTCATGTCGCGGCGCGCCTGGTTCTTCGGCGTCTTCGCCGCGACGGTGATCTTCGACATCTTCGATTCCGGCCTCAAGGGCTGGGACTACCTCCACGACCTCGATCTCGAATACGCGATCGAAGTGCCCATAGCGCTTGTCCTCTGCGTCATCGCCATCGCGACCCGCAACGGCCGCTTCCACCTCGCCATCGCGCTCCTGCAGTTCGCCTACCAGATCAGCTGGGTGGTGCGGGCATTCGACGACCTCGCCTGAGGGGCCGCTACTTGTGGAGCTGCTTGAGAAGCCACTACAAGAAGCCCATGCTGCGTGTCGTTGCCCATGTTCCTGCCGCCGAGGCGCGGGGAACCCCGTTCGATGTCATCGTCCTCCGCCATGACGAGCGCCGGGTGCGCCGCAGGCTCCTCACGCTCCAGCACGGCGACGAGGTGATGCTGGATTTTCCGGCGACGATTACCCTCGCGGATCGCGACCGGCTCGAGCTCAGCGATCGCCGCACCGTCGAGGTGATCGCCGCCGAGGAACCCCTCCTCGACGTCCGCGGCCGGGACGCGACGCACCTCGCCCGCCTCGCCTGGCACATCGGCAACCGCCACGCACCGGCCGAAATCGGCCCCGACCGCATTCTCATCGGGCGGGACCCGACCCTCGCCGCCATGCTGCGGGGCCTCGGGGCCGCGCTGACCGAAGTGACTGAGCCCTTCAGCCCCGAGCCCGGGGCCTATGCGCACGGCCACGGCGCCGAACCTCACGCGCTCCTCAACCGATGACCGCGCCCGAGGGGCTGCAGCGGCTGCTGACCTGGCTTTCGCCGGCCTTTCCGACCGGGGCGTTCGCCTGGTCCGCCGGACTTGAGACCGCCATTGCAGATCGCCGGGTAACCGATTCAACCGGCTTGACGAACTGGCTCGCGGGCGCGCTGGCGCACGGGGCGTTGCGCACCGATACGATCATCGTCGCCGAGGCGCATCGGCGCGTGGCCGACCCTCCGGGCCTGCGCGAGCTTGCCGAACTGAGCGTCGCGCTCACCCCCGCGGCCGAACGCCGGCACGAGACGCTGGCGACCGGCGCGTCCTTCGTCATCGCCACGCGGGCCTGGCCGTCGGACGTTTTTGCACGGCTGCCCGAGCCCTGCCCCTACCCCGTCGTCGTCGGGGCAATAGCGGCGGCGCACGGCATCCCGCTGCGCGACGTGCTCCTCGGCTACATCACGGCCGCACTGCACGGCCAGGTTTCGGTCGCGGTGCGGCTCGTCCCGCTCGGCCAGACCGCCGGCCTCAGGGTCATGGCGGCGCTCGAACCGCAGGCGGCGAAGTTGGCGGCGTTCGCCGAGAGCGCGACACTCGATGATATCGGCGGCATTGCCTACGCCGCCGATATCGCGCAGATGCAGCATGAAACGCTGGAGCCGCGGATCTTCCGCTCATGACCGGAGCCGAATGCTGATGGACCTCGCCGCCATGCTCGTTGCCGCGCTGCTGGGCGTCGCGCTGCTCGCGATCGCCATCGCCCATCTGCTCTGGGGCCTCGGCATCAGGTGGCCGATCCGCGACGAAGCGGTGCTGGCGAGCGCGCTGAGCGGGGCGCCCGGCGCAGCCCGCATGCCGCCCTGGTACCGCTCGCTGGCCATTGCGCTCCTCGCCTTCGCCGCGTGTGTCGTCGCGTTTTCGGTCGCCGATCACACGGCCGGCGGCCCGCCCCTCACCGCCCTCGCCCTCCTCGCGGGCATCCTGTTCCTCGCCCGCGGTGCCCTCGGCTACACCGCCTGGTGGCGGGAGCGCACGCCGGGCGAGCCGTACCGCACCCTCGACCGGCGGAATTACTCGCCCCTTTGCCTCGCGCTCGGGGTAGGGTTTGTCGTGCTCGTCATCATGAGGCTCACATGAAATCGCCCAACGGCCCCCTGCGCATCGGCATCGGCGGTCCGGTCGGCTCCGGCAAGACCACGCTCTGCGAGATGCTGCTCAAGGCCATGCGCGACCGCTATTCCATGGCGGTCGTGACCAACGACATCTTCACCCGCGAAGACGCGCTGATCCTGGCGCGCGTGCAGGCGATCTCCGAGGATCGGATCGTCGGGGTCGAAACCGGCGGCTGCCCCCATACCGCCATCCGCGAGGATGCCTCGATCAATCTCGCGGCCATCGAGGACCTCAACCGGCGCTTCCCCGACCTCGACATCGTCCTGATCGAATCGGGCGGCGACAATCTCGCGGCGACCTTCTCCCCCGACCTCGCCGACCTCACCCTCTACGTGATCTCCGTCGCCGAAGGCGAAAAAATCCCCCGCAAAGGCGGCCCCGCGATCTCGCGCTCGGACCTGCTGATCATCAACAAGGCGGACCTCGCGCCCTATGTGAACGCGAGCCTCGAGGTCATGGAGCGCGACACGATCCGGGTGCGCGAGGGCCGTCCCTACGTCTTCACCGATCTTCTCCGGCGCGAAGGCCTCGCCGAAATCATCGCCTTCATCGAAAAGGCCGGCGGCCTCGAGGCGGAGCCCGAGGCCGCCGAATAGCCGCCACTCACCCCGGCAGCGCGAAGGCGACCAGCTGGTCCGAGACTTTTGGCTCGAGGATCGAGTTTCCACCCACCGCGAAGAGCACATACTCCTTGCCCTTGTAGGTATAGACGCAAGGGATCGAGACCGCCGGGGCATCGACCAGGGCCTGCCAGAGCACGTGCCCGCTCTTGAGGTCGAGCGCCCGCACCCGCGAATCCATCGAGCCGCCGATGAAGATCACGCCGCTCTTGGTGATTACCGGTCCGCCGATGGTGACCGAGCCCCAGGACTTGGGCATGTAGAAGCCCCACTTCTGTACCTCGCCGAACGGGAAGCGCCAGTTGAGCTTGCCGGTATTGAGGTCGTAGGAAGAGATCGTCCCGTAGGGCCCATTCCAGCAGGGCATCCCGAGCCAGTTGAGGAAGGTCTGGAGCTGGAAGCCGTAAGGGGCTCCCTCCATGGCGAAAAAGCCGCCATTGCCTTCGCTCCCCTTCGATACGTCGGCCTGGTACTGGTCGCGCGGGATGAGCCTGTAGATCTGCACCACCGCCGAGCTGTTGACGACATAAGTGTTGGTGGTCGGATCGACCGCCCCGCCGCCCCACTCGACGCCGCCAGCCGTCGCCGGAAAGGCAAGCGAGCCCTTGAGGCTTGGGGGCGTGTAGCGCCCGTCGTAGCGAAGGCCCGCGAGGGTCCGGCTGCAATAGCCGCCGCTGAGGACATCGGCGAGCGTCGAGACGCCCGGGAACCTGTCGGGGGTCGTGGGCTCGGGAAGCGTGGGCACCGGCTGGGTGGGAGAAGCCTTCTCACCCGGCACGTCCGAGGCCGGGACCGGCTTCTCCTCGATCGGGAAGATCGGTTCGCCGGTCAGCCGGTTGAGGACGAAGAGGTACCCCATCTTGGTCGATTGCACGAGCGCCGGCACCGTCTTGCCGTTCTGCTTGAGGTCGACCAGGCTCGGCGCGGAGTTCGGATCGTAATCCCAGATGTCGTGGTGGACGACCTGCCGGCTCCAGACCACCGCCCCGGTATCCGGATTGAGGGCCGTGACGGAGGTCACGAGCGGCAACGGCGCCAGCCGGTCGCCGCCGTAGAAGTCGGGGCTGGGCGACGAAATCGGCATGAACAGCAGGTTGTTCTGGGTATCGACCGACATCGAGGCCCAGACATTGGCCGTCCCGGTCTTGGGGTTCATGTCGGGGGGAATGGAGTGGAACGTCCATTTGAGGGCCCCGCTCTGCGCATCGACGGCGAAGACGCTACCGGGCGGCTGTACCGCCTGCGTCCAGTCCTGTCCCGCCCAGCCGATGATCAGCATGTTCTTGTAGACGGTGGGTGGCTGCAGCAGGGACAGCGGCCACTTGGCGTTGACCGTGTTCCACTGGTTGACGTCGAGCACGCCGTTCTTGCCGAAGCCGGCGCAGGGCTGCCCATTATCGGCGTCCACGGCATAGAGCTTGCCATCCATCGTGCCGAGATAAACGATCTTCTGGCACGCCTGCCCCGCGACGGGATTGGCGTTGGCCCAATAGGCGACACCACGCGTCTTGAGCTCGCCCTGCGTCGGGTCGACCAGCTTGGTGTGGCTGTCGAAAATCCACTTGGTCTTGCCGGTATCGGGCTCGACCGCAAAGACCCGGTCGAAGGGCGTCGAGACGTATATCGTGTTGTTGACGAAGAGCGGCGTCGCCGACCAGTCGCTGGCCTTGGGCCCGTTCTTGTCCTCGCCGGTCGAAAAATCGCCGGTATGGATTTCCCAGGCCTTGGTGAGCTTGCCGACATTGTCCGGCGTGATCTGGTCCGCCGTTGCGTATTTCTGCGCGCTGAGCTGGCCGTTGAAGGTATCCCAGACCTGGCCGTTGTCGGCCGTTTGCGCGCGCGCGGCGGCGGGGATCAGGGCGAGGAGAGCGGCGATGAGGAGGCGGTTCCGGAGCCGGTTCATGAGGCGGCTCCCTGGAGCGCCGGGCGGCGCGAGCGGCCACCGAGCTGAAGCAGCCAGCCGATGGCGGCGAGAATGGTGAGGCCGAGGAGGATGTAGTCTTCGAGGAGGTACGCCGCGGCCGCCGTCCCGATGAGATCGAGGAACACCAGCACCTCGAGCACCGTGCGGACCCAGCCCCCCACGCCGGCCAGGAACACCAGCGCCGCGATGAGCTGCAGCAGCGTCGAGACGATGACCAGCAGCACGCCCTCCGTGCCGTGAATGCCGTTACCCGTCCAGAAATATTGGAAAATGGCGTCGATCAGCCCGAGGGCCGTGGCGACGATGAGCAGCCACAAACCCACTCGGAACGGCGTGGATCCGGACGCAGTCGATAATGCCATGATGGAAAACTCCGAAACGGTGACGCTCGGCAGGCTCCCCGCACCCACCGCAAGCAGAACCCCGCCTCAGCCCTTCCGTTCCCCCGGCCGGCCGCCGCGGCAACGGGCCGCAGCCCCGGCGGCGCCGCGCCGTCCATTCGGATCGCAACGGGGAAGGAGCGTCCCGCAAAAGAAGCGCGGCGCGGGGCGTTTCCGCGCCCGCGCCGCAATGAGAGACGTTGAGCAGCCTCACACGCCCCGCTCCTGCTGATCGGAGCGGTAAAGCGCGGGCTCAGTCTGCCGGCGGTGCCCCGACCACGAGGACCGAACGCGGCGGCAGCATCACCTTGTCGTCGGTGACCTGCGGCTGTTCCTCGGGGTCCGAAACGAGGATGACCGACCAGCCCCCCTCGCGCGGCGGGAGTTTCGCTTCGACCGGCTCGATGCGCCGGTTGAACCAGACGATGACTTCGTCCCCGGCCATGTCGAGGTGCATCCCGAGCACCGACGCGCCGGGATCGTTCCAGTCGCCGTCGTTCATCTCGCGGCCGTCGGGGTGCCGCCAGACGACGTCCCGGATGCCGCCCCGGTCCTGCCCGGTGAGAAATCGGTCATTGGTCAGCGCGATGTGCGACTTGCGGAAGCTGTTGAGGGCCGACACATAGTCGACGAGCGGCCCATCGGCATGCTCCCAGTCGACCCAGGTGATCTCATTGTCCTGGGCATAGGCGTTGTTGTTGCCGCGCTGCGTGCGGCCGAACTCGTCGCCCTGCTGGATGAGGAGCGTGCCGCGCGACATGAAGAGCGTCGCGAGCAGCGCCCGCACATCCCGCTTGCGGGCGGCGTTGATGGCGGGATCGTCCGTCGGCCCCTCCGCGCCACAGTTCCACGAATGGTTGTTGCTGTGGCCGTCGCGATTGTCCTCGCCATTGGCCTCGTTGTGCTTGTCGTTGTAGCTCACGAGGTCGGCGAGCGTGAACCCGTCGTGCACGGCGAGGAGGTTGACCCCCGCGCTCGGCTTGCGACCGGCGAAGTTGAAGACGTCTGCGGAGCCTGCGACTTTACCGGCGAGTGCGCCGATCTTGCCGGGTTCCCCCTGCCAGAAGCTGCGCACCTCGTCGCGATAGGTGTCGTTCCACTCGTGGAACTCGCGGCCGAACTGCCCGAGCTGGTAGCCGCCCGGACCCGGATCCCAGGGCTCGGCGACGAGGATCGACTTCGAGAGCAGCGGATCGGCCTTGATCATCTGCAAGAGCTGGGCATTGGGATTGAAGCCCGGCTCCCGCCCGAGAACCGGGGCGAGATCGAAGCGGAAGCCCGAAACGCCGGTTTCCTCGATCCAGTAGCGTAGCGAATCGATGACCAGCCGCTGCACGGCCGGGTGGTCGCAGCGGAGCGTATTGCCGGTGCCGGTGTCGTTGACGAGGTATTGCTGCCCGTCCACCTCGACGTGGCGATAATAGGCGCGGGCGTCGAGCCCCTTGAGGCTCAGCACGGGCCCGTTCGCATCGCCCTCCCCGGTGTGGTTGTAGACGACGTCGAGGATCACCGCGATGCCGTTCCGCCGGTAGAGGTCGGTGAGCGTCCGCAGTTCCTGCGGGCCGCGCGGCGCGAGCCGCGGATCGGGCGCGAAATAGGTGACGGGGTTGTAGCCCCAGGCATTGGTGAGCCCGAGGATCGGCAGGTGCCCGTCGTCGATGAAGGCCGCGATGGGCATCAGCTCGACCGTGTCGACGCCGAGATACTTGAAGTGGTTGATGACCTGCCGCGTCGTGAGCCCGGCGATGGTGCCGCGCAGCGCCCCCTGCACGCTCGGGTGCCGCATGGTGTAGCCGCGCACGTTGAGCTCGTAGATGAGCTGCGGCGCCTTGCGGCGCGGTTTGGCCGGCACGTTGCGCGCCCCCATGACGATCGCCTTGGGGACCAGCGGGGCGGTGTCGACCGCATCCTCGCGCGGCAGGCGCAGCCGCGGGCTGCGCACGAACGGCCGGTCGAGGCGCCGGGCGTAAGGGTCGACCAGCAGCTTGTGCGGATCGAAGTGAAAACCCTGCGCCGGATCGTAAGGCCCGTCGGCACGGAACCCGTACTTCATCCCCGCCCCGATCCCCGAGATCAGCGCGTGGTGGATGTTGTTGTCGTGCCCGTCGAGCTCGAAACGGTCGATCTCCTTGTCCAGCTCGTCATAGAGCGAAACGTAGAGAGCCGACGCCGTCTCCGAATAGACGGCGAAGTTGACACCTTCCGCGGTGACCGTGGCGCCCAGCACGTCCGGGCTGCCGCCATGGGGAACGATCTCGGGTTTCAATTCCGGCGGCGTGCTAAGTAATGACGGATGGGGCAGCTCGGCCGGTGCGGGAACGGATTCCGGCGAGCTGCTCTGCAATATCGATGAGGGGCTGGAGGGCGGATTGGGTGTCGAGATCGTGTTTTCCATGCGCGGGTTCGTAGCGTTCAAGGTAGAGCCGCAACGTAGCCCCTACGGTCCCGGTTCCACTTAGCCTCAGCACGATCCGGCTGCCGTCCGCAAATCCGATGCGGATGCCCTGCCGGGCGCTCACCGAACCATCCACCGGATCGTGATAGGTGAAGTCGTCGGCGTAGGCGATGGCGACCCCGCCGGGTTTCTGCCCCACGAGGCCGGGGAGGCTCGCGCGCAGGTCGTCGACCAGCTTGTTGGCGACCCCCGCATCGACCTCCTCATAGTCGTGCCGGGTGTAGTAGTTCCGTCCGTAGCGCGCCCAGTGGTCCCTGACGATCGCATCGACGCTCTGCCGGCGCGCCGCGAGCACGTTGAGCCAGAGCAGCACGGCCCAGAGCCCGTCCTTTTCCCGCACGTGGTTGGAGCCGGTGCCGGCGCTCTCCTCGCCGCAGATGGTCACCCGCCCGGCATCGAGCAGGTTGCCGAAAAACTTCCAGCCGGTCGGCGTCTCGTGCATCTCGACGCCGAGCTTCTCGGCCACCCGGTCGGCGGCGGCGCTCGTCGGCATCGAGCGGGCGATGCCGGCGATGCCGTCGCGATAGCCGGGCGCGAGATGCGCATTGGCCGCGAGGAGCGCGAGCGAATCCGACGGCGTCACGAACCGCCCGCGGCCGATGATGAGGTTGCGGTCCCCGTCGCCATCGGAAGCCGCGCCGAAGTCGGGCGCCTCGGGGCTCATCATGAGGTCGAACAGCGGCTTGGCATAGACGAGGTTCGGGTCGGGATGGCCGCCGCCGAAGTCCGGCAGCGGCTCGAAATTGACCACCGACCCCTCCGGCGCCCCGAGCATGCCCTCGAGGATCGTCTTGGCGTAAGGGCCGGTGACGGCGTGCATGGCGTCGTAGCGCAGACGGAAGCCGCCTTTGATGAGGTCGCGGATGGCATCGAAGTCGAAGAGCTTCTGCATCAGCACCGCGTAGTCGGCGACCGGATCGATGACCTCGACGACCATGTCGCCGGACCTTTGCGTACCTATCGCGGAGAGATCGACATCGGGCGCGTCATTGGTGAGGTAGCGGTCGATCACTTTGGAGCGCGCGAACACCGCATCCGTGATCTTCTCGGGGGCCGGGCCGCCGTTCGAGATGTTGTACTTGATGCCGAAATCGCCCTCCGGCCCCCCCGGATTGTGGCTCGCCGAGAGGATGAAGCCGCCGAAGGCGCCGTAGTGGCGGATGATGTGCGAGGTGCCGGGCGTCGACAGAATCCCGCCGCGCCCCACCATGGCCTTGCCAAAACCGTTGGCGGCGGCGATCCGGATGATGCGCTGGATGGCGACGTCGTTGAAGAAGCGCCCGTCCCCGCCCACGACCAGCGTCTTGCCCTTGTACCCCTCGAGGCTGTCGATCACCGACTGGACGAAGTTCTCGACATAGTTCGGCTGCTGGAAGACCGGTACGCGCTTCCTGAGGCCCGAGGTACCGGGCTTCTGGTCGGCGTAGGGAGTGGTCTTAATCTCCATATTGCTCATCGCGCTCCTGCCCCAAAAGCGATGCGTAAAGGTTGGCGTATTTCTTTGCGCTGGCGCCCCAGGAGACGTCCGCCTTCATCCCCCTGCGCTGCATCTTGCGCCAGACCTTTTCGTTGTGGAACAGGTCGACGGTCCGCTTGATCGCCTCGCCCACCGCCTCCGACGCCACCGGCGAGAACTGCACGCCGGTTGCAACGCCGGCCTCGACCGCCGCCTCGTTGGCGTCGATCACCGTATCGGCAAGCCCGCCGACCCGCGCCACCACCGGCACGCAGCCATAGCGCAGCCCATAGAGCTGCGTCAGCCCGCACGGCTCGAACCGCGACGGGATGAGGATGGCGTCCGCGCCGCCCTGGATCAGGTGCGAGAGGCTCTCGTCATAGCCGCGATACATCGCCACGCGCCCGGAATGGCGGCCGGCGGCAGCGAGGAGGTCGGCCTCGAGCTGGCCGTCGCCCGAGCCGAGGACCATC
>DASZTU010000033.1:0-9013 GCA_035547975.1 Devosiaceae bacterium
TCCGGGAAAATCATCCCCCCGTCATGGCCGGACTTGATCCGGCCATCCAGACCACCGCGCCGCTTGCACGCGCGGTGAGGCTGGCTGGATCCCCGGGTCAGGCCCGGGGATGACGGTGGCTGGGGCACGAGTCTCGGCCGCACTCCCGGCGTCATTCCCGCGCGAGTGGCACCACCTACACTGCGCATCCCGGCGTCACTCAGCGCAGGTGGCACCGTCCCACTCGGCATCCTCGGCGTCACCCAGCGCAGGTGGCACCACCCCGCTCCGCATTCCCGGCGTCATTCCCGCGAAAAGCGGGAATCCATCTTGGCCACGAAAAGATCCGCCACCTCGCATCCACCCCGAGCCGGTGCATCTGGCCACCCCCACCCCTGACCCCTCCCCGCAAGGGGGAGGAAGAAGCGGCGCGCACCGTTTTCCGGGGCCATTTCGCCCCAGCATTGATATGTCACAAATCACTGATGCGCTTTTTTGCTTTCATCTGCACCGGAAAACGCTTATTCCTGTTGGTGCGAATATCAGTCCTGCCGTCCACCCCATGCATTCCGATGTGATTGCCGGCCGCCCGGCGCCCAGGCCGGTGCAACCGTGACCAGCCCCGTCGCAGCCCTCCTCTGGACGGTCGGCGCCCTGTTCGCGATCGCCCTCGGGGCCATTCCCCTGCGCACCGGGCGGGGAACGCCCGTGGTTTATGGCGCGACGGCCCTCGTTTCGGTGCTCGCCCTCGGCATCGCCGCGGCGGCCCTCCTGTCCGTGGGCGCCGCCCCCTCGGCAATTGTCCTGCCGCTCGGCCTTCCCTGGCTCGGCGCCCATTTTCGCCTCGACGCGCTGTCGGCCGCCCTCCTGGTGCTGGTCAATCTCGGCGGCGCCGCGGCCGCCCTCTACGGCATCGGCTATGGCCGCCACGAGAGCGCCCCCGGCCGCGTGCTGCCGTTCTTTCCCGCCTTCCTCGCCGGCATGAACCTCGTTGTCCTCGCCGACGATGCCTTCACCTTCCTCGGGTCCTGGGAAGTGATGTCGCTCGCCTCCTGGGCGCTCGTCATGGCCGACCACCGCAACGCCGAGAGCCGCCGGGCGGCGACGATCTACCTCATCATGGCGGTCTTCGGCACGATGATGCTGCTCCTCGGCTTCGGGCTCCTCGCGGGCGCCGCCGGCAGCTACGCCTTCGGCGCCATGCGGGCCGCGAGCCGCGCCCCCTGGCTCGCGACCCCGGTGCTGCTCCTCGCCCTCATCGGCACCGGCTCCAAGGCCGGTCTCGTGCCGCTCCATGTCTGGCTGCCGCTCGCCCATCCCGCCGCGCCCAGCCACGTCTCGGCGCTGATGAGCGGCGTCATGACCAAGGTCGCGATCTATGGCTTCATCCGCATCGTCTTCGACCTCCTCGGCACCCCGCCCTGGTGGAGCGGCGTGCTGGTGCTGGCGATCGGCGGGCTGACGGCGGTCATCGGCATTCTTTCCGCCCTCATGGAAACCGACCTCAAGCGGGCCCTCGCCTCCTCGACCATCGAGAATGTGGGGATCGTCTTCATCGGGCTCGGCCTCGCGCTGGCCTTCGGCGCCAACGGCCTCGGCGCGGCGGCGGCGCTCGCCTTCACGGCGGCGCTCTTCCACATGCTCAACCATACCCTTTTCAAGAGCCTGCTCTTCATGGGCGCCGGCGCCGTGCTGACCGCGACCGGCACGCGCGACATGGATCGGCTGGGCGGGCTGATCCACCGCCTGCCGGCGACGAGCGCGCTCTTTCTCGTCGGCGCCGCCGCGATTTCGGCCCTGCCGCCGCTCAACGGCTTCGCCTCCGAATGGCTGGCCTTCCAGGCCGTGCTGCTGAGCCCCGACCTGCCGCAATGGGCCCTGCGCCTCGAGGTGCCGGCGATCGGCGGCACGCTGGCGCTCGCCGCCGCCCTCGCCGGCGCCGCCTTCGTGCGCATCTTCGGCATCGTCTTCCTCGGCCGGCCGCGCAGCGCCGAGGCCGCCGAGGCCCGGGAAGTGGACCGCTTCATGCAGGCCGCCATGGGCATTCTCGCCGCGCTTTGCCTGCTCGCCGGCATTTTCCCCGGCCTCGTCGTCGATGTGCTGCAGCCCGCGGCACGCCTCGTGACCGGCGCGGCGCTGCCGAACCAGGCCGGCATCGCCTGGCTGTCGCTGGTGCCGGTCAGCCCGAGCCGCAGCTCCTATAACGGTCTCCTCGTCCTCGTCTTCGCGGCGATCTCGGCCGGGCTCGCCGCCTGGTTCATCCACCGCTTCGCCTCGCACGCGGTGCGGCGCGCCATCGCCTGGGGCTGCGGCTTTGCGGGCCCCACGCCCGCGACCCAGTACACGGCCGAAAGCTTCGCCCAGCCGCTGCGCCGGGTGTTCGGCTCCCTCGTCTTCCGCGCCCGCGAGACGGTGGTGATGCCACAACCGGGCGATCCGGCCCCGGCCCGGTTCGAGGTGCGCCTGATCGACCCCGCCTGGGCCGCGATCTATACCCCGCTGACGCGCGCCGTGGGTTTTGCCGCCGACCGGCTCAATCCGCTGCAGTACCTCACCATCCGGCGCTATCTCGCGGTGGTCTTCGTCCTCCTCGTCCTCCTCCTGCTGGCGGTCGCGATATGGAGATGATCCTCGCGCTCGGCGTCCAGGGCGCGCAGATGCTCTTGGTCCTCGCGCTCGCGCCGCTCCTCACCGGGGTCGTGCGCAAGTGCAAGTCGCGGCTGACCCGCCGCCGCGGCGCCTCCGTCTTCCAGCCCTACCGCGACCTCCTGCGCCTGCTGCGCAAGGAGGCGGTGCTGGCCGAGAACGCCTCCTGGCTCTTCCGCGCCGTTCCCTACATCGTTTTCGCCACGACCTGGGTCGCGGCGGCCCTGGTTCCGACCTTCGCGACCGGCCTCCTCTTTTCCTGGACGGCCGACCTCATCGCCATCATCTCGCTGATCGGCGCCGGCCGCTTCTTCCTCGCCCTCGCCGGCATGGATGTGGGCACCGCCTTCGGCGGCATCGGCTCGAGCCGCGAGATGCTCATCGCCTCGCTCGCCGAGCCCGCCATGCTGCTCGTCGTCTTCACCGTGGCGTTGACCGCGGGCTCGACGCAGCTTTCGACCGTTGCGACCTTCATGGGCTCGAGCGCCGTCGGCCTCAGCGTCTCGGTCGCCCTCGCGCTCGTCGCGCTCGTCATGGTGGCAATCGCCGAAAACGGCCGCATCCCGATCGACAATCCGGCGACGCACCTCGAGCTCACCATGGTGCACGAGGCCATGGTGCTCGAATATTCCGGCCGGCACCTTGCGATGATCGAGTTCGCCGCCTCCCTGCGGCTGCTGCTCTATATGTCGCTCATCGCCTGCCTCTTTGCGCCCTGGGGCATCGCGACCGGCGACGGCCCCGCAGGCTTTTTGCCGGCGATCCTGCTCTATCTCGCAAAACTTCTGATCGGGGCGGCGCTCCTGGCGCTGTTCGAAACCTCGATCGCCAAGATGCGCGTCTTCCGCGTCCCGCAGTTCCTCGGCGCCGCCCTCATGCTGGGGCTGCTCGGCACCCTTCTCCTCTTCGTCGAGCGGAGCGTCTGATGGACGGACTGATCTTCGACACCGCGCATCTCCTCGCCGGCGGGCTCGTGCTCATCAGCCTGATGATGCTCTACCAGGACCGCCTGCCGGCCCTCATCAACGTCTATGCCCTCCACGCCACGGTGCTCGCGCTCTCGGTCGCCTGGCAGGCCTACATCCAGGGCGCGCCGCACCTTTACATCACGGCCGGCATTGCCATCGTCTTCAAGGCGATCGCCATCCCCCTCGCGCTCCACGCCATCATTCGCCGGCTCGGCATCCACCGCGAGGTCGAGACCGCCGTCGGCATCGGCCTCACCATGCTGGCCGGCATCGGGCTCGTCGCCCTCTCGATGGCCGTGATGCTGCAGCTGACGCCGGGCGCCGACCCGCTGGCCCGCGAGGACCTCGCCTTCGCCCTCTCGGTCCTCCTCCTGGGCCTGCTGATGATGGTGACGCGCCGCAACGCCGTGAGCCAGGTTGTCGGCTTCATGTCGCTCGAGAACGGGCTGGTGCTCGCCGCGACGGGCGCGAAGGGCATGCCCCTCGTGGTCGAGATTTCGGTGACCTTTTCGATCATCATCGCCTTCATCGTCATCGGCATCTTCCTCTTCCGCATCCGCGAACGCTTCGACACCGTCGACGTGGGTGCCCTCGACGCCTTCCGGGGAGACCGGCGATGAGCCTCGACGCGCTCTCTGCGGTGCTGCTGATCCCGCTCTTCGCCGCGGGCATCCTCGCGCTCCTCCCGGGCTACCGGCTCACCGCCTGGCTCAATATCCTCGCGAGCGGCCTGACCTTCGCCGCCGCCCTCGCGCTGCTGCTCGGGACGCGGCCGGCCCCCGGCACCTACTTCCTCGTCGACGACCTCAACATCGTCTTCATCGTGCTCAACACGCTCGTCGCCTTCACGACCAGCGTCTTTTCGGCCACCTACATCGCCCACGAACTCGAGACCGGCCGCCTCAGCGACCGCAACGTGCGGTTCTACCACGCCATGTTCCAGGTCATGATGCTGGGGATGAACCTCGCCTTCGTCTCCAACAACATCGGCCTGTTGTGGGTGGCGGTCGAGGTCGCGACCCTCACCACCGTCATGATGGTGGGCATCTACCGCACGCATGAGGCGCTCGAGGCAGCCTGGAAGTACTTCATCCTCGGCAGCGTCGGCATCGCCTTTGCGCTCTTCGGCACGATCCTCGTCTACATGGCCGCCCAGCCGGTGGTCGGGGAAGGGCTGAGCGGCATGACCTGGACGCTGCTGCTCGAAAAGGCCGCGGCCTTCGATCCGGCGCTCATCAACCTCGCCTTCGTGTTCCTGCTGCTCGGCTACGGCACCAAGGTCGGCCTCGTGCCGCTCCACGCCTGGCTGCCCGATGCCCACGCCGAAGGCCCGACGCCGATCTCGGCCGTCCTCTCGGGCCTCCTGCTCAACGTCGCCCTCTACGCCGTGCTGCGCTTCAAGCTGCTGCTCGCCGCGACCCCGGGCGCCTTTGCCCCGGGCGCGCTGATGATGGCGCTGGGACTCCTGTCGCTGATCTTCGCCGCGTTCATGCTCTACCGCCGGCGCGACATCAAACGCCTCTTTGCCTATTCCTCGATCGAGCACATGGGGATCATCGTCTTCGCCTTCGGGCTCGGGGGTCCCCTCGCCAACTTCGCCGGGCTCCTCCACATGGTGATGCACAGCCTCACCAAATCGGCGATCTTCTTTTCGGTCGGCCACGTCGCCCAGATCAAGGGCACGCAGAAGATCGCCGACATCCGCGGGCTCACCGCGAGCCACCCCGTGCTCGGCTGGGCGCTCGTCGCCGGGGTCGTCGCCATTGTCGGCGCCCCGCCCTTCGGCGTCTTCATGAGCGAATTTTTGATCGTTTCGACCGCCTTCGCCCGCCAGCCGCTGCTCGCGGCCCTGCTGGTCTTCGGGCTCCTCGTCGCCTTCGGCGCCCTGCTCCTCCAGCTGACCCGCATCGCCTTCGGCGAGCCGGCGGGGAGCACCGCTCCCGCACGGGCCTCCTACCTGCCGATGCTGACCCACCTCGCGCTGGTGCTCGTTGCGGGCATCTATCTCCCGCCGGCCCTCGTCGGCTGGTTCCAGCATATTGCCGCGCTCCTCGGGTGATGCCGTGACCCAACTCGACGATCTCATCCAAAGCGGCAGCCGCATCGAGTGCCACGGGCCCTGGCCGCGCGTCGTCGTCGACCGGCCCGCCTGGGAGGCGGCGGGCGCGGCGCTCGCCGCAGGCGAACTCACCCTGCTCGGCCTCTGGGGCGAGACGGAGACGGTGCACATGGCCGTCGGCGAGACCGGCCGGCTCGCCGTCCTCAGCCTCCCCTGCCCCGATCGCCGCTACCCCTCGATCGGCCGCGCGCACCCGCCGGCACTTCGGCTCGAGCGCGCGGCGCGCGACCTTTATGGCCTCGTGCCTGAGGGCTCACCCGACACGCGGCCGTGGCTCATCCACGCCGACCCCTACCCGTTCCTCGAGGCCGAGGGACCCGGCCTCCACCAGATTGCCGTCGGCCCCGTGCATGCCGGTATCATCGAGCCGGGCCACTTCCGCTTCGCCGCCAATGGCGAAACCATCGTGCGGCTCGAGGCGCGGCTCGGCTATACCCACAAGGGCGTCGAGGCCCTGATGGCCGGCGCCACCGTCGAGGCGGCGGCGCAGATCGCCGGGCGGGTGTCGGGGGATTCGACCGTCGCCTACGCCTGGGCTTTTGTGCAGGCGGTCGAGACCGCCCTGGGCCTGAAATCTCCGCCGCGGGCGATCCAGCTCAGGGCGCTGATGGCCGAGCTCGAGCGCCTCGCCAACCACCTCAACGACATCGGCTTCGTCTGCAACGACGCCGCCTTCGGGCTGCTGCATGCCCATTTCGCCGCGCTGCGCGAGGGCGTGCTGCGCGCCGCCGACACCGCCTTCGGCCACCGGCTGATGCGCGACCTCATCGTGCCCGGCGGGGTTTCGAAGGACCTTGCCGCCCCGGGCAAGGAGGCCATAGCCGCGGCCGTCGCCGCCATCCGCCGGCAGTGGCCGCTGCTCGTCGAGATCTACGACGACACCGCCTCGCTCCAGGACCGGACCGTCGGCACCGGCATCGTGAAAACCGGCCTCGCCCGGCAAGATGGCGCCGGCGGCTATGTCGGGCGCGCCGCGGGCCGGAATTTCGATGCCCGCGCGGCCTTCCCCTACGCCCCTTACGACAAGCTTCGCTTCGACGTGCCGGTGCGCGAGGAGGGCGATGTCGACGCCCGCGTGCGCATCCGCATCGCCGAGGCGGAGCAGAGCCTGTCGCTCATCGACCAGCTGCTGGCGGGGCTCCCGGACGGCCCGCTATATGCCCCGCTTCCCGCCGCCAACGGTCCCGCCGAGGGCATGGCGCTGGTCGAAGCGTTCCGCGGCGACGTCCTCGCCTGGGTGCGCCTTAATGCCGATGGCACCGTGGCGCGCTGCCATCTGCGCGACGCCTCGTGGTTCCAGTGGCCGCTGGTCGAGGCGGCGATCGAGGGGAACATCGTCGCCGATTTCCCCCTCTGCAACAAATCCTTCAACTGCGCTTATTCCGGGGTGGACCTCTGATGCGCCGCCTGCTCCTCGATGGCCTCCTCCACCGCCCGCTGACCGAGCCGCCGCCCGTCCCGGACGACGCAGCGCTCGCCGAACTCACGCAGGCTTTGGCACGCGCGGCGCGCCGGCGCCTCGGCCGCAGCCTCTCGCTCCGCCTCGTCGATGCCGGCTCCTGCAACGCCTGCGAGCTCGAGCTCAACGCGCTCGGCAATCCCTATTACGATCTCGACCGCTTCGGCATCCGCTTCGTCGCCTCGCCCCGCCATGCCGACATGCTGCTGGTCACCGGGCCCGTGACCCGCAACATGGCGGAAGCCCTCCGGCGAACCTATGACGCGATGCCGGCGCCCAAATGGGTGGTCGCGGTCGGTGGCTGCGCCATCGATGGCGGGTGCTTTGCGAGGAGTCCGGCCGTGCTCGGCGGCGTCCATCAGGCGCTGCCGGTCGACCTCACCATTCCGGGCTGCCCGCCCTCCCCGACCGCCCTGCTGCGCGGCCTTCTGGCCCTGCTGGAGCAGGCCGACGCGGGAAAGATGGAAAAAACTTGAATTATGATACCTTGTGCGTCAAATGGCTTGAGCACAGACGACCGGCCCAGCCGCGAGGAACACCCATGATCACCGCCGGACAAATGCGCGCCGCCCGCGCGCTGCTCGGAATCGACCAGAAGAAGCTGGCCGAACTGGCCGGTTTGTCGCTGCCCACCATCCAGCGCATGGAGGCAAGCGACGGCACGGTGCGCGGCATCGTCGATTCGCTGATGAAGGTGGTGGAGGCGCTCAACCGCGCCGGCATCGAGCTCATCGGCGACAACGCCCGCAGCGAAGGCGGCGGCCGCGGCGTCCGGCTGCGCGAACCCGCCCGCGCGGGATAGGTTCACGCACCACTGGTGCGCCATCCCCCTAGAGGAACCGCGCGGCCGAAAACGCCGAAACGTCGAGGAACGGCGCCTCGCCCGTCATCAGTTCGGCGATCAGCCGGCCGGTGGCCGGGCCGAGCGTCATGCCATGGTGGGCATGGCCGAAGGCGAACCAGAGGTTCTGGTGGCGCGGCGCCGGCCCGATGATCGGCATCATGTCGGGCGTCGCCGGGCGCGCCCCCATCCAGGGCTCGGCATCGAGCCGCTCGCCGAGCGGGAACAGCGCCCGGCCGATCGGCTCCACCCGTTCGAGCTGCACCGGCGACTTCGCCCCGCCGAGGGGCGCGAATTCGACCCCCGTCGTGAGCCGGATGCCGCGCGCCATTGGCGCGAGGAGATACCCCGGCTCGAGATCGAGCATCCAGTGCCGGAGCGGCGTATCTTCGGGCTGCCGGTAGTGCATGTGGTAGCCGCGCTTGACCGCGAGCGGCAGCCGGTAGCCGAGCCGGCGCGTCGCCTTCGCCGACCACGGCCCGAGCGCGATCACCGCCTGCTTGGCCTCGATCGGCTCGGTTTCGCCGGCGACCCGCCAGCCGCCACCGGCCTCCTCGAGCGTTGCCGCGTCACCCCTGATAAAGCTCCCGCCGAGTTGCTCGAAGAGCCGCACATAGGCCCGGATCAGGCCGTTCGGGTCGCGGATCGACCAGGGCTGCGTCCAGTGCAGCGCGCCCGCGAGATCGACCCGTAGTCCCGGCTCGAGCGCCCGCATCTCGGCACCGCTCAGCTGTTCGCTCGCAATGGCGAAGTCGCGGGCGATCTGCTCGGCCTCGGCGAATGAGCGGTCGCGCACCGCCGCCGTCCGGTAGAGCTGGTACCATCCCTGCCTGACGATGAGGTCGTCGGCCCCGGCGGCCCGGATCAGTTCGGCATGGGCGTCGACCGCCGCGCCGATCAGCGGCGCATAGCGGCGCGCCATCTCGGCGTAGCGGGCCGGCGCCGAGTGCCACCAGTAGCGCAGCAGGAAGGGCGCGAGCCCCGGCAGCGCCCCGGGACGA
>DASZTU010000034.1:0-11577 GCA_035547975.1 Devosiaceae bacterium
GGTCTTGAGCTCGGACGATCCGATCCGCGTCTACGAGCAGTTTTCGACGCTCGACCTGCTGTCGGACGGGCGCGCCGAGATCATGGCCGGCCGCGGCTCGTTCATCGAGAGCTTTCCGCTCTTCGGCTACGATCTCAATGACTACGACGCGCTGTTCGAGGAAAAGCTCGAGGAGTTCCTGGTCATCCGCAAGGGCGGCAAGGTCAACTGGCCGGGCTCGACCCACACCCGCCCGATCCCCGGAATCGCCATCTATCCAAAACCGTTGCAGGACCCGCTGCCGCTCTGGATCGCCGTCGGCGGCACGCCCAACTCGGTGGCCCGTGCGGCCTATTACGGCCTGCCGCTGATGATCGCCATCATCGGCGGCCATCCGCAGCAGTTCCAGCCCTTCGTCCAGCTTTACCGCGACACCGCCGCCAAGATGCAGCACGATCCCCAGAACCTCGCGGTCGGCATCTCCTCGCACGGCTTCATCGCCGACAATTCCCAGGATGCCCTCGACATCGCGTTTCCCGCCCACCATGCCGCCATGAGCCGCATCGGCCGGGAGCGCGGCTGGCGGCCGGGCGGCCGGGCCGAGTTTGAAGCGGGGGCGCGCCCCGAGGGCGCCTACTTCATCGGCTCGCCGCAGCAGGTCATCGACAAGATCCTGATGCAGCACAAATGGTTCCGGCACGACCGCTTCGGGCTGCAGCTCTCGGTCGGAACGCTGCCCCACGACAAGGTCATGCGCGCCATCGAGCTTTTCGGCACGGTCGTGAAGCCGGCGATCGACAAGGCGCTGCCGCTCACCCGGACAACTCCGGCGACAGCCAAGCCGGCCACTCAGCCGGCATAGGCGAGCCACGCGTCAGGCGCCGCGCGCCGCGCCTCGTCTGACGCGCCCCGTGATCGAAACGGCCGACGCGAGCGTGTTGGAGATCGTGCCGTACTTCACGGCATTGCGGTGCAGCAGCTCGAGTCGCCGATCGGGCTCGTCGCTGTCGATGATCAGCTCGTACTCAATGGCGACCAGCCGAGGGGGGTCGTCCTGCCGCACCGCGTGCAGGTGCAGCCTGGCTCCCCGCAGCGAAAACTTCAGCATCGGCGCGACCCGCTCGATACCTTTCAGCATGCAGGCGGCAAGCGCCGCCAGCAGCAGTTCGGCCGGATTGAACAGGTCTCGTCGTCCTGCAGGATCGGTGTCGATCTCGATCGTGGCGTCCTTGCAGGTTGCAGCGGCGTGGCGCTCATCGAGGCGGTTTGCATCAACCACGTATTCCAGCATGATCGGGCTCTCGCGATACCCGCGCAGCCTGGGACGGCGCGGGGGTATCGGCCTTGATCTTGCTCAAGCCCGGATGCCGGCTACTTGCCGCTGCGCTTGATCGACTGGATCGAGAGCGGCGGCAGGCCGGATTTTCCGGAGATTTCGCGATCCTGCTCCATGATGTAGGCGCGCGCCGGTTCGTCCTGGTCGAGGCCGCCGAGCAGCTCCGCCGGTACGCGCCGGTTGGACCGGCGGCTGCCGTCCTCGTAAACGACGTCGAACATCACGAATTCGGTTCGGGCGGTCGGCTTCTTGGCCATCGGCATTCTCCTGCAATTGGGACGCGCCAACCTGCAGCCGCGCCGCGGGCACGGGGACAAGTGGTTTGGGGTGAAACGACTACGGTCGCCCAGATGTTGCCGTCGGCCCCCGGCGGGGGCCGTCCAGGCGGCCGGGGAGCGACCGGCGGGTCGGGCGCGCCGGGGGGCGCGCGTTACTTACTTGAAGAGCTTTTCGCCCTGCTCGTCGACAAGCTGGCGCCCCTTGGCGAGGGCGCGGGAGGCCGCCTCATCGCGGCTCGCGAGGCGATCGGCGCGGACGAAGGTATAGGTCTTTAGCTCCCCGCCGATCTCCTTCTCGATCGTTCCGGAGAGCTGATGCTCGCTCCCCACCGCCATCGGCGTCGCCTTGATGGTGAAGCCTTTGTAGTCCTCTTCGGCCGCCGCCTTGGCCGGGCCTTCGCCCGTCCCGCCACCACCGAAAAGCTTGCTCAGAAAGGACATGCCTCCCTCCTCGCGAAAAAACCTGCCGCCGGTTTAGGGATTTGAGGCGGGCTTGTCCATCGGCGCGTCGAGCGGTGGGCGGTGAGGCAACCCACCACGCCCCCGCGCTTGTAGGAAAGGCCCTCTGTACCGAGGCGGATCGCTCGACTATATCTGACCTATGGCAAAGGACCGCACTGCGATTACAATCAACGAGCGCCCCACCCGCGGCAAGGGAGGCGCTTGGGAACTGCGAGACACCCGTACAGGGCAGTCCACGGTCGTTCGTTCCTCAGCCAAGTCCAAAGTGTCCATCTCAAAGTCGGCCAGCGCCAACGCCGCCCTCCTGGAGCGTCTTGCCAAGAGGTAGGCGGCACTACCGCGTTACGCTGGCTGACGCGGTGGAGGCCCACGAAAGGTCGATTTCGCAGTTTGGTGGCCGGGGCGGGATCCTCAACGCTGATGCGCTACGCGGTCGTCATAGAGAAAGCCGGCCAGAACTACTCCGCCTACGTTCCGGACCTCCCCGGGTGTGTCGCGACCGGCCGAACCGTCGCCGAGGTCGAGGCCGAGATCGGCGAGGCCATCCGGTTCCATCTCGAAGGGCTGGAAAAAGACGGCCTGCCGATCCCACCACCGGCAACAATCGCCGAGTACGTGGAACCCTGACCAGACGGCCGCGCGGCTTCTCGATCGCCGCCTCGACCGGCCGTCATCCGGGCGAGGTGCCCTGTGTGCCGGCCTTTCTGACCGGCTGACGGATGATCGTCTTGAGCTTTTCGGGCGCGGTGCGCCGCGGATCGCCGATATAGATCTCGTGGTGCTTGCCGGTCTCGACGAGCCCGTTGGCGGGCAGGAACTCGCCGTGCAGCCTCGCGATGGTCGGGCCTTCCTCTGCATAGGGCCCGACGAACATCGTCTGCACCGATAGACCCTCCGCAAACCGCTCGAGCCGGAGCGTTGCCGGCGGGGCGCCGAGCTTTTCCTTCGCCTTGGGAAGCGCCGCCCCGACCATCGCCGCGCTGACCCAATCGGGCTGCATGATCATCGCCGTCCAGTGCCACTTGTCCTTGTTGCCCGAGGTGAACTCGGCCGGGTCGTCGGCCCACCAGAGGCCCTCGAGCGGGGCGACGCCGTAGTCCCGGCCCGTCGCCTTCGAAGCGAATTTCAGCCCATAGCTCAGGGTATAGAGCCACTGGACGGCCGTGGCGTAGCTCGGCGCCGTGTTCGGATCGCCCTCCCCGTCGACCATGAGAAAGTTGAGGGGCGGCACCTCGACGATGACGAACTTCCCGACCGGCGGACTCCAGTAGGGCTTCATCGTCTTCTTGAAGTCGAGCTTTTCGGCTTGGGGCATGACGACCTCCTGCGCCTGGACGAAGGAGGCTCTCATGGGGTTCGTCAAGGGTCGTTGACCGCGATCAAGACGACGCCGGACGGCAGTCTGGCCTCCGCCTTGTCCCCGTCCCAGCCAAAAAGAAAGGCCGCTCTCGCGGCCCTTCAAGCTAGTTGTCGAGGAAGCTCCTGAGCTTCCGGCTGCGGCTCGGATGCTTGAGCTTTCGCAGCGCCTTGGCCTCGATCTGGCGGATGCGTTCGCGCGTCACCGAGAACTGCTGGCCGACCTCTTCGAGCGTGTGGTCGGTGTTCATGCCGATGCCGAAGCGCATGCGCAGCACGCGTTCCTCGCGCGGCGTCAGCGAAGCCAGCACCCGCGTCGTCGTCTCGCGCAGGTTGCTCTGGATCGCCGCGTCGATCGGCTGGATCGCGTTCACGTCCGGGATGAAGTCGCCGAGGTTCGAATCCTCCTCGTCGCCGATCGGCGTCTCGAGGCTGATCGGCTCCTTGGCGATCTTCAGGACCTTGCGGACCTTGTCGAGCGGCATCTGGAGCTTTTCGGAAAGCTCCTCCGGCGTCGGTTCGCGGCCGATCTCGTGCAGCATCTGGCGCGAGGTGCGGACGATCTTGTTGATCGTCTCGATCATGTGCACCGGGATGCGGATGGTGCGCGCCTGGTCGGCGATCGAACGGGTGATCGCCTGCCGGATCCACCAGGTGGCGTAGGTCGAGAACTTGTAGCCGCGCCGGTACTCGAATTTGTCGACGGCCTTCATCAGGCCGATATTGCCTTCCTGGATGAGGTCCAGGAACTGCAGCCCGCGATTGGTGTACTTCTTGGCGATGGAGATCACGAGGCGAAGGTTCGCTTCCACCATCTCCTTCTTGGCGATGGCGGCCTCGCGCTCGCCCTTCTGCACCTTCTGCACGATCCGCCGGTACTCGGCGATATCGAGCCCGGTTTCGGAGGCGAGCGTCTGGATTTCGCCGCGCAGCTCGTTGATCGTGTCGTGCTCGCGCTTGACGAATTCCGCCCAGCCCTTGCCCGGACGGGCCGCCACCGCCTTGTCCCAGCGGGTGTCGAGCTCTGAGCCGAAATAGGCCTCGAGGAAATCCTCGCGCTTGATGCCATAGCTCTCGGCGAGGCGGAGCAGCCGCCCCTCGAGGCGCACCAGGCGCTTGTTGATGTCGTAGAGCTGCTCGACGAGGCTCTCGATGCGGCTCTGGTTGAGCGACAGCGACTTGACGTCGGTGATCACCTCGGCCCGCAGCGCCTCGAGCTTTTTCATGTCCCCGGCCGATGGCGCCTTGGCATTGGCCTCGGCGCGGCCGGCGGCGTGCTTGTCCTGGAGGGCGCGCATGCGGCCATAGGCGTCCGCGATACGGTCGAACGTCTCGACCACCTGCGGCTTGAGCTCGGCTTCCATGGCCGAGAGCGACAGCGAATTCTCGAAATCGTCGTCGTCGTCCTCGACCGGGTCCTGGGGCGGCAGCGGCTCCTCGGGGACGTAGTCGTCTTCATCGTCGCTGCCGCTGGCAGGGCGCGGCGGCGGGGCCTTCTTGGCCGATTTCGTGGGCGGCGGCGGCGCCGCGGCCGGCTGGGGCGCCGGGGCGGTTTCGGCCGGCACCGCCGGCGCGGCCTTCGCCTCGGGACCGGCATAGGTCGCCTCGAGGTCGATGATGTCGCGCAGCAGGATTTCGCCGCGCGCCAGCTGGTCGCGCCAGATGATGATGGCCTGGAAGGTGAGCGGGGACTCGCAAAGCCCCGCGATCATCGTCTCGCGGCCGGCCTCGATGCGCTTGGCGATGGCGATTTCGCCCTCGCGCGACAGCAGCTCGACCGAGCCCATCTCGCGCAGGTACATCCGCACCGGATCGTCGGTGCGGTCGCTGCCCTCGCGCGTATTGGACTTGCTCGCAACCGCCGTACCGGTCCGCTCGGCGACTTCCGTCGACTCTTCGTCGGCCGAATCGGGCTCGGTCTCCTCGACCTCGTCCTCGTCGACGACGTTGATGCCCATGTCCGAGAACATCGCCATGATGTCCTCGATCTGGTCGGTGGTGACCTCCTCGGAGGGGAGCACCGAGTTGAGCTCCTCATAGGTCACGTAGCCGCGCTTCTTGGCGACCTTGATGAGCTTCTTGACCGCCGCATCCGAAAGATCGAGCAGCGGACTGTCCTGCGTTTCGGCACCGGCCTCCGGCTTTTCGGTCTCTTTCTGCTTGGTCGGTGCGGTCTTGGTCGCCATACTCGTGCTCCGCGGTCCCGGGGATTCGGCCGGGCCGATGCCTCAGTAAGTGGTGACGGCTCAACGCATCGTAAAGGGAACCGGCCGCCGCTCCTCCGGCCGCCATGTCGCCGCCCCGGGCTGCGCCATGATGCGCAAAACCGCACGCCGGCAGCCGCTCAGAAGCTGCGCGTCGTGCGTCCCGATAGCGAACCGAACCCTTCGATCAATGCCTCTGTGCCATCGACGGTGGTAATCTGGTTCTGGATGTCTCGCAGCTTCTCGAACGACTCTTCGCTGAGGTCCGTGCCCAGCGCCAGCTCTGCTGCTTTGAGGTCCCTATTTAGTCGAACCGATTTGTAATGCAAGGCCAGCGCGTGCTTGAGACCGGTTTCCGCATCGATCTCGGCAATATCGGCCCCGGTCTGCCAGACGCCCTGCCGCGCCAGCATCAGCCGCATCCGCTCGAGCGCCTCCCCGAACCCACGCGCCGCGAGCGCTTCGGCGAGAGCCGCGGCGCCGATATCGTGGTCGGCCGCCACGATGTCGAGCAGCGCCGCGAGCACTTTCTGGGCGACCGCGGTCGTGAGCTCGAGCTCGGCCAGGGCTTCCATCCGGGTCTCGGCGAGCGCGGGGAAGTTGACGAGGCTCAAAATGATTGCGGCTTCCCGCGGGGTCGCGTCGGGCGAAAGCCCCGGCTTGAGGAGCCGCGAATTGCGCAGCGTTTCGGAGACGACCAGCCGTGGCGTGCCGCGGGGCGCGGGCCCGTAGCCCCGCCGGCCATCCCCTGCGCCGCGTCCTGACCGGCCGCGGCCGTCGAAGGAACGCGCCCGCACCGGCGCAAAGAACGCCGCGAGCTTTTCGTCGAACGCCTGCAAATAATGCCGCCGCACGGATGGGTCGCCGATCGCATTGGCGCGCGCCTTGAGGCGCTGCTCGAGCGCCGCCCGGGCCTCGGGCGTTTCCGGCAGGACGCCGCGCGTTTCCATCCCCCAGATCATCTCGCTGAGCGGCGTTGCCCGCTCGAGCACGGCCGCAAACGCGTCCCGCCCCTGCTGCAGGATGATCTCGTCGGGATCGAGCCCGCCCGGAAGCGTTGCGATCCGCACCGTCTGCCCCGGCTTGAGCAGCGGCAGGACGAGATCGGCGGCGCGCTCGGCCGCCTTGAGGCCCGCGGCGTCGCCGTCGAAACAGAGGATCGGGCTCTCGCTCATGCGCCAGAGTAGGCCGACGTGCTCCTCGGTGAGGGCCGTGCCGAGCGGCGCGACCGCGCCCTCGAAGCCCGCCATCACCGCCGTGATGACGTCGAGGTAGCCTTCCACGACGATCACCGGCTTGCCATCGCGCGCCGCGGTCCGCGCCGTCTGGCCGTTGTAGAGCGTCAGCCGCTTGTGGAAGAGCTCGGTTTCGGGCGAGTTGAGGTACTTGGCCGGCACGTCGGCCGAGAGCGCCCGCCCGCCGAAGGCGACGATTCGGCCCCGGAAATCGGCGATCGGGAACATCACCCGGTTGCGAAACCGGTCATAGGGCACGGCGATGTCCTCGCCCGAAATGACGAGGCCGGCCGCGACCATCTCCTCCGCCGAGACGCCGTTCTGGGCGAGGTGCTCCTTGAGTCCGTTGCGGCTGTCGGGGGCAAAGCCGATGCGGAAGCGCTGCTGGGCCTGTGGGGCGACGCCGCGCTCGAAGAGGTAGCCGCGCGCCCGCGCCCCGATATTGTGGCTGAGCGCGGCCTCGAAATACTGCGTCGCCAGCTCCATGACGTCGTAGAGCGACCGCCGCGCCTCCGCCCGCGCCTCCTCCCGCTCGTCGCGGGCGGGCATCGGGACGCCGGCCATGCCGGCGAGCTTTTCCACCGCCTCGGGAAAGCTCATCCCGGTCTTTTCGGTGAGGAAGCGGAAATGGTCGCCCGTCGCCTGGCAGCCGAAGCAGTGATAGATGCCGCGCCGGTCGTCGGCGTGGAAGCTCGGGGTCTTCTCGCCGTGGAACGGGCAGCAGGCCCAGAAATCGCCGCGGTTGGGCTGGCTCTTGCGCTTGTCCCAGATGACGTGCTCGCCCACCACCTGCGAAATTGGCAGGCGCTGGCGGATTTCGTCGAGAAAACCGTCGGAAAAGCGCATGCGGCTCAGATAGGGATCGCGGCCGAGTCTGTCACCGGCCCGCTGCGTTTTGCCCGCTGATCACAGGCCCGGTGCCTAAAATCCGGCCTTCCGCAGCCGCCAGGCGAGCCCGAACAGGCTGAAGGCGAAGATGATGGCGAAAACCCCCGCGATGATCACCAGCGTCACCGCGCTCGAGAGCGGCCAGAAGATCAGCATCAGCCCGAAGAGCACATAGATGATGCCCGAGACCATGACCGGCCAGACCTGCGCGAAGAGCTGCCGGGCGCGGAACACGAGAACCAGCTCCATCACCCCCACGATGATCGCCTGGATGCCGGCGACATAGATGAGGAAGGTGACGGTGAAGATCGTCGCGAGCAGCGGGCTGATGAGGATCAGCACGCCGACGATGAGCGCGAGGACGTTGCGGGCGATGTCGAACCAGAAATTGCCCGTCTTGGCGTGGCCGAAGGTGAGGCTCCAGAGGCCCAGCAGGCCATCGATGAAGAACAGCGCCCCGCCGAGGAGGACCAGCGAGGTGAGGGTCAGCCCGGGAAAGAAGATCGCGTAAAGCCCGGCGATCAGGAGCACGATCCCGCGCAGCGCCGTCAGCCCCGAGCTCATGCCCATCATCGGCGTGGTGTCGGCCATGCTTCGCCTCCTCGTGTCGAGACTCGGGAGAAAGTATCCGACAGAGCGCGGCGGCTGGCAATCGGGTCCGGTCGTCTCTCCCCCTCTTCGCGCCGGTTCGCCCGCCGCCCCGCCTTGCCAGCCCGCAACCAGTTGTGGCAAGGGAGCCCATCCCGACTTCGTCGTTTCCTCTGAGGCCCGTTTGCAAGCGGGGATGGTCATGGCTTTGCCGCTCCTCGCGCTCTTCTTTGCGGCCTTCGGCATCGGAACGGGTGAGTTCGTCATCGCCGGGCTTTTGCCCGACGTCTCGCAGGACCTCGGCGTCTCCATTCCCGATGCCGGCTACCTGGTGACCGCCTATGCGCTCGGCATCGCCCTCGGCGGCCCGCCGACGGCCGTCGCGCTGCGCCGCCTCGAGCGGCGGACGGCGCTGCTGCTGCTCGTCGGCATCTTCACCCTCGGCCAGGCGGTCTGCGCGCTCTCGCCCAATTTTGCCGTGCTGCTGGTCGTCCGCTGCCTGATCGCCTTCACGCACGGCGCCTATTTCGGCGTCGCGGCGGTGGTCGCAACGCGGCTCGTCCCACCCGAGCGGCGCGGCAGCGCGGTTGCGTTGCTCCTCGCCGGCATCACCGTCGCCAACATCCTCGGCGTGCCGGCCGGTACCGCGATCGGCAATGCCTTCGGCTGGCGCGCAACCTTCTGGGCCGTCGGCGGCCTCTCCCTTCTCGCCTGGCTCGCCATCGCCGCGGTCGTGCCCAAGGCCGGCGCGGCGGACGCGGCCCCGACCGCCTTCCGCGAGGAGCTGCGCGTGTTGCTGCGGCCGCCGGTCTATCTCTCGTTCGCGATCATCATCGTCACCATCATCGGCCAGTTCGCCCTCTTCAGCTACATCGCGCCCCTCCTGATCGAGCTGACGGGAATCGACACCAACACCGTGCCCTGGCTGCTGCTCCTCATCGGCGTGGGCTCGACCGCCGGCGTGCTGCTCGGCGGGCGCCTCGCCGACTGGAAGCTGATGCCGACCCTTGCAGGCACGCTCGTGATGCAGATCGGCATCTACGCGGCGATCGCCGTGTTCGTCCGCTCCCCGATCGCCATGGCGGTGCTGCTGCTCGTCTGGGGCGGCACCTGCTTCGCCTTCGGCGCGCCCGCGCAGACCCGCATCCTGCGCTGGGCGAGCGACGCGCCGAACTTCGTCTCCCCGCTCATTCCAACCGCCTTCAACATCGGCATCGCGCTCGGGGCGACGATCGGGTCGATCGTCCTCGACCATGGCCTCGGCTACGGCGCCCTGCCCTGGATCGGCGCCCTCGTCGCGCTCGCCGGCCTCGCCATCGCCCTCTTCTCGTGGTCGATGGAGCGCAGCGCGGTGCGGCCCTCGACGCCCGAGCTTGCCACCGAAAGCCACCCGTGATGTTGTCCGCGCCGCGCGCCGATCACCGGCGCCGCGAGCCCCGTCCCGACCAGATGCCCATCGCCGTTTTTGCCCTTGCCCTTGCCGCGTTTTCGATCGGCACGACCGAATTCATCATCTCCGGTATCCTGCTCTCGGTCTCGCGCGACCTCGCGGTGAGCGTGCCCACGGCCGGGCTGCTGGTGACCGGCTACGCGGCGGGCGTCGCCGTGGGCGGGCCCCTGCTCGGCCTCCTCACCAACCGGCTGCCGCTGAAGCCCGCGATCATGGGCGTGATGGGCATTTTCGCGCTCGGCCAGCTCCTCTGCGCGCTCGCGCCGAGCTATGCCCTGCTGCTCGCCGCCCGGCTGGTTTCCGCCTGCGGGCACGGCGTGTTCTTCGGCGTCGCGAGCGTCGCGGTCTCGCAATCCGTACCCGCCCACAAGCGCGGCGCGGCGCTCTCGCTCTTCGTCGGCGGCATCACCGTCGCCAACATTTTGGGGCTTCCCGCCGGAACCGCGGTCGGCAACGCCTTCGGCTGGCGCGCCTCGTTCCTCATGATCGCTGTACTGGCGCTGCTCTCGGTCTTTGCGGTCTTTGCCACCCTCCCCGCCGAGACGCACGGCGAAAAGGAGGCCGACGCACCGCTCGCCCTCCAGGCGCGACAGCTGTTTCGCCAGGAAGTCTTCTTCTCCTATGTCGCGATCGCGGTGACCATGGTGGGACAACTGGCGTTCGGCACCTTCCAGGTCGCCGCGCTGATCAACGTCACCGGGATCGATCCCATCGCCGGGGTGCCGATCTATCTGCTGATTGGCGGCGCCGGCGCGGTGACCGGCATCTGGCTCGGCGGCAAAGGCGCCGACCGCGACGTCGGCGCCGCGATGATGGTCGTTTTCGTCGGGCAGATCGCCTGCTTCGCGCTGCTCCTCCCGGCGCTCCATCATCCGGTCGCCGCCGCGGCCATGCTGTTCTTCTCCTCGGCCTTCGGCTTCGGTTTTTCGACGCCGGTGCAGCTGCGCGTCCTCAACGGAGCGCGGGAGGCCCCCCGCCTCGCCTCGACCATGATCTCCACGGCCTACAATGTCGGGATCGCGCTCGGCGCCTTCCTCGGCGCACTGCTGCTCACGAACGGCCTCGACTACGGGCTCTTGCCGCTGGTGGGCGTGGGCTGCAGCAGCGTCGCGGGGCTGATCGCCTTCGTCTCGCTCAGGGTCGAGCGCCGCCGCACGGCCCTTGCCGCGGCGTAGACTCAGCCGCCGAGCGCCGCCTTGACCTGCCCGGCCGCCTTGCCGAAGTCGATGCGGCCCGGATAGTCCGCCTTGAGCGCGGCGATGACCTTGCCCATGTCCTTGGCGCCGGACGCGCCGGTGCTGGCGATGGCGGCATTGATCGCGGCTTCGATCTCGGCGTCCGTCAGCGCCTTGGGCAGGAACTCGTTGAGGATATCGATCTCTTCCTTCTCGACGGTCGCCAGGTCCTGCCGGCCGGCCTGTGCATAGATAGCGAAACTCTCCTCGCGCTGCTTCACCATCTTCTGGATGATCGAGACGATCTCGTCATTGGTCGCCGGCCCCTTGCCTTCTCCGCGATTGGCGATGTCGCGATCCTTGACGGCGGCAGTGATGGCCCTGAGCGTGCCGGTCCGCCGCTGGTCGCGCGCCTTGAGGGCCGTCTTCAACTGTTCGCTGATTTCCTCGCGCATGCGGCGTCTCCTCTTGTGATGCTCATCGGCCTCTCCATATAGCCTTTGGGAGCGGTGGCGCCACTTGCTTCCGCCATGCCTCCCTTCTAAGAGGAGGCTTCAACCTCCACGGCCAACCTTCGGAGACCCGCCATGACCGGCTGGCAGCCTCAACCCGCGACCGCGCTCCTG
>DASZTU010000035.1:0-15407 GCA_035547975.1 Devosiaceae bacterium
GTCCCCGTCGCCGCGCCGCGGCAATCCGGTTGCAGCGGGCAGAGCATGCAGAGCGCCTGCCGTGGCGCGCAGATGGTGGCGCCGAGGTCCATCAGCGCCTGGGCGAAATCCCCCGCCCGGGCGGGCACGGCGGCCTGGACCGCAGAGCGGATTTCTGACTTAGCGGCGCGAACGGGTTGCTCCAGCGCGAGATAGCGCGCCAGCACCCGCTCGACATTGCCATCGATGACCGCCACCGGTTCGTCCCCTGCGATCGCTGCGATCGCGGCCGCGGTATATGGGCCGAGCCCCGGCAGGGCCAGAAGCTCCGCGGAGCGGGTGGGAAACCGGCCGCCATGCCGCTCGACCACCGCGCGGGCGCAGGCGTGGAGGTTGCGGGCGCGTGCGTAGTAGCCAAGGCCGGCCCACTCGACGAGCACCGCGTCGAGGGGCGCGGAGGCGAGGGCCTCGACGGTCGGCCAACGGTCGAGGAAGCGGGCAAAGTAGCCGCGCACCGTCGCGACCGTTGTCTGTTGCAGCATGACTTCGCTCAGCCAGATGCGGTAGGGATCAGGACGGATGCCGCGGGCGCGATCGGCCGGCCCGATGCGCCACGGCAGCTCGCGGGCGTGCCGGTCGTACCAGGCGAGGACCGCGGCGGCATTCAGCGGAGTGGCTTCCATCGGGGCGGCAAAAGACCTTATGCTCGCCACCTTGGCAAGGGGCGGCAATGGCGGCGCGCACGAAAGCAAAGGATGGGGAACCCAAGGAGTTCCGCCGGCTCAACCGCACCGTGGGGGTCGGCGATGTGCTCGCCGGGGCGCTCGATCCAGCCCTCAAGAAGCGCGGTTTTGCGAGCCGCGACATCGTCGCGCAGTGGCGGGCCATGGCGCCGCGACCGTTCGACGAGGTCGCCCTGCCGGACAAGCTCGCCTGGCCGCGCGGCGAACGCGGCGCGCAGGGTGCAACACTCTACCTGCGCTGCGCGGAGAGCCATCGCCTCGCCCTCCAGCACGAGGCGCCGCGCATCGCCGCGGCGATCAACCGCTATTTCGGCTACGTGCTGGTCAACGATGTGAGGCTGGCGGTGACGCCCTTTGCCCCGCCCACGCCCAAAAAGCCGCCGGCGCCGGAGGGGCCCGACCCGGTGAAGCGCGCCATCGTCGCCCGCGCCGTCAACGGCGTCGAGGACGGCGCGTTGCGGGAAGCGCTGCGCGAGCTCGGGCATCTCATCGCCAGCAGAAAATAGCCGCCTCGGGGTACAGGCGATCCAGGTCTTGGCGACACCGAACATCCGCCATCCCGCGCGCGATCAGGCCGCCCTACCCTCGCCCGCCTTCCTTGAGAATCCGCGCCTTCTCGCGGCCCCAGTCCCGGGCGGCTTCCGTCGCGCGCTTGTCATAGTTCTTCTTGCCCTTGGCGAGGCCGATCAGCACCTTCGCCATGCCGCGGTCGTTGAAATAGAGCTTTAGCGGCACGATGGTGTTGCCCGAGCGGTTGACCTCGTTGGCGAGGCGGGAGAGCTCGCGGCGCGACACCAGAAGCTTTCGCCGCCGCCGCTCGGCGTGATTGAACCGGTTGGCCTGGAGGTACTCGGGGATGTGGGCGTTGATGAGCCAGAGCTCGCCGTCCTCAGGCGAGGCATAGCTTTCGGTGATCTGCGCCTTGCCCTGGCGAAGCGACTTGACCTCGGTGCCGGTCAGCACGATCCCGGCCTCGAGGGTATCGAGAATCTCATAGTCGAAGCGGGCCCGGCGGTTCTCTGCCACCGGGCCCGTCGTCAGCATCGTGGGCTTCTTGTCGGTTTTGGCCATGCCGCTTAATTGGGGAGGAGGCCGGCGTGCGCCAAGGCGAAATCGATCGCTTCCTCTGTCGCCCGGCTGACCGGGACAAGCGGCAGGCGGAACTCGTTGCGGCAAAGCCCCAGGCGCGAGGCCGCGTATTTGACGCCGCCCGGATTGCCCTCGAGGAAGAGGTTCTTGTGGAGGTGGACGAGCTTGTCCTGGAGTTCGAGCGCCTGGGCGAAGTTGCCCTGCTGGCAGGCGTTCTGGAACTGCGCCGAGAGGCGCGGGGCAACGTTCGAGGTCACCGAGATGCAGCCGTGACCGCCATGCGCATTGAATCCGAGGGCCGTCATGTCCTCCCCCGAGAGCAGCACGAAATCCGGCCCGAGCTTGGCCCGCTGGAGGCTCGCGCGGCTCATGTCCGCCGTCGCGTCCTTGACACCCACGATGTTGTCGTGTGCCTCGCGCAGCCGGGCGATGGTATCGATCGTGAGGTCGACGACGGTACGGCCGGGAACGCTGTAGAGCAGGATCGGCAGCGCCGTCGCCTCGGCGACGGCCGAAAAGTGCCGGAACATGCCCTCCTGCGTCGGCTTGTTGTAGTAGGGCACGACGGAGAGGACGGCGTCGGCGCCGACCGCCTCGGCAAAGCGGGCGAGTTCGACCGCCTCGGCCGTCGAATTCGCGCCCGCCCCGGCGATCACCGGCACGCGCTTGTTAGCCGTCTTGACGCAGATCTCGATGACGCGGCGATGCTCTTCGTGGGTCACGGTCGGGCTTTCCCCAGTCGTTCCGACCGGCACGAGGCCATGCGTCCCCTCGGCAATCTGCCAGTCGACAAGGGCCGAAAACGCTTTCTCATCCAGCGCCCCGTTGGCAAAGGGGGTGATGAGCGCCGTGATCGAACCTCTGAGCATTTGTCAGTCCTTCAGAACGGAAAAGGCCCCCACGGGGGGCCGTGCGATGAAACCCGGTCGGGGCTCCGTCGCCCCGCGGCCCTTCAAGAAAGGGCCATCATTGATAAGCATAGAATTTCGTGCGCGGCGCCACAAGCGCCGGTGCGACGCCGGAGCGGACGGTCCGGCAACCGAATATTCATTGTGATCTGGTAAGTTCGGGTTAACCGATCGGCTGAATGGGGGCGAGCCGGCGGCAGTTGGACTCAGAGTTTAAGGACCACGCCCATGTTTCGTGCGCGGCTCGGCGCCCTTTCATCCCTCGCACTTGCCCTTGGTCTTCTCGCCGGCTCGGCGCCCTTGCCTAGTCTCGGTGCTTCCGTCGACCCGATCATCACCAGTTCGATCGACCCGGCGGCGCCCATGCCCGCCCCCAGCGATCAGGGTTCGGCTGCGTTCCGCCACGCTCTCGCAACGCTCGCCGCGGGCGACCAGGTTGGGGCCTTCAGCGAAGCCGCGGGACTTTCCGATCCGCTCGAGCGGCGGACCATCCAGTGGGCCGCCATTTACTACGGGCGCGGCAAGATCGACTACAAGGCGGTGGCGCAGTTTGCCGACGACGCGCCCGAATTCGCATCCGACGCGCTCTACCAGAGCCGCCTCGAGCAGTCGCTGGTGACCTCCAACCCGAGCGATGCGGACATCCTCCGTTACCTCGGCAAAGAGGCGCCGAGTTCCATCAAGGGCGAGGTGATGCTCGCCGCGGCCTATGAGCGGGCCGGGCAGCACGACAAGGCGCGGCACCTCGCGCGCTCCATCTGGACCCACAACATCCTCGACGCCGACAACGAAAAACTGGTGCTCGACAACCTGTCGAAGCTGCTGACGCGGGACGACGACTGGGCCCGTACGGTGCACCTGTTGATGAACGACCGTTCGACGGCGGCGTCGCGCATGCTCTCCAAGCTGTCGCCCGCGCAAAAATCGCTGGCGCAAGCGGGGATCGCCGTCATCGGCAACGCCGCCAATGCCCGGGCGCTGCTCAACAAGGTCGATCCGGCGCTGCGGAAATCAGCGATCTTCTACTTTCTCGCGACGCAGAATGCCCGGCTGACCGGCGACTATTCCCGCGCGCTCGCCGACCTGAATGCGGCCAGCGGCCCGCTGCCGGATGCGGCGCAATGGTGGTACGAGCGCCGCACGCTGATCCGCCAGTTGCTGCTCAAGGGCGACGCCAAGCTCGCCTACCAGGCGGCCGCGACCTATACCTCGGGCCCCGAGGGGCGTCTGGTCGAGGCGCGCTTCCACGCCGGCTGGATAGCGCTCGCGTTCCTCAACGAGCCCAAGCTCGCCAAGCCGCAGTTCGAGAAGATGCTGACGCTCTCGACCCTGCCCGACTCGATCACGCAGGGGAACTACTGGCTCGGGCGCACGCTGCTCGCCCTCAAGGACCACGAGGGCGCCGTCGCCGCCTTCACCAAGGCCGCGCGGTACGGCACGAGCTATTACGGCCTCTTGTCGCGCGGCGCACTCGGCCGCAAGGGGGCGGAACTGCGACCCATGCCCGCCTGGCAGGGGGCGCAGGCCGCGTTCGATACGGTGGATGTGGTGAGGGCCGTCAAGCTGCTGGCCGCCAACGGCCAGGGGGAGCTCGCCGTCCCGCTGCTGCGCCGCTACGCGTCGCACATCAAGGATGGGGCAAAGCTGCTCCTCGCGGCGCGGCTCGCGCAGACGATCGACGCCCATTACCTCGCGATCGAAATCGCGGACATGGCCGACCAGCGCGGCGCGCCGCTCGACCTCTTCAACTACCCGATGGACCCCCTGCCCTCGACGATGAAGCTCGCCGACGTCGACAAGGCGGCGATCTATGCCATTGCCCGGCAGGAGAGCAAATTCCGCGTCGACGCGGTATCGCGTTCCGGGGCGCGCGGTCTCATGCAGCTGATGCCGGCGACCGCCCGCGAAACGGCAAAGCGGATGGGCCTTCCCTACAATGCCGACCGGCTGCTGACGGACGGCTCCTACAATGCCCTGCTCGGTTCGACCTATCTTGCCGGCCAGCTCAGGCATTTCGACGGCTCGCTGGCGCTCGCCGCCGCGGGGTACAATGCGGGGGCGGGAAATGCCGCGAAGTGGGTCGCCGCCTTCGGTGATCCGCGGGCCGACAATGTCGATCCGGTCGTCTGGGTGGAGCTGATCCCGATCGAGGAGACGCGGCGCTATGTGCAGCGTGTGCTCTCCAACTACGTCATCTACCGCGCGCGCCTCGGCAGCGAAGTGACGATGGAGCAGGCGCTCCGGCGCATCCCCAGCTGAGGCACCGGCTCGCCGCGTCTGCCGAAAACGAAAATCCCCGCTTTCGCGGGGATTTGGCTGGTCAGCCGGCTCGCGGCGTCGGCTCAACCGGAGCCGGATCGTTCGGGGCTAGTGAAGCTTGGCCGCGACGTCCTTGATCGCCTGGCTGACGAGGGCCTCGCCCTTGGTCGCCATCTGGTTTTCGAGGATGACGCGCGCCGCCTCGACGGCGACATCGGCCGAGCGGCCCCGTACCTCGGCGAGCGCCTGCTGCTCGGCCTGGGCGATCTTCTCCTCGACGGCCTTGGTGCGGCGGGCGATCAGCTGCTCGAGGGCGGCGGCCGCTTCCTTCGCCATGCGATCGGCCTCGTCGCGCGCGGCGGCCAGGATGCCGGCCGCCTCCGTCTCCGCTTCCTTGGCCTTACCGGCATAGCTCTTGAGCAGTGCCTCGGCCTCGCTGCGCAGGCGCGCCGCTTCGGCCAGTTCATCCTCGATCTTCTTGATCTGCCGGTCGAGGATGCCGGTGATCATGCCCGGGACACGGATGTAGATCAGGACGCCGATGAAGATCAGCAGCGCAACGATGGCCCAGAATTCGGCATCGATTTCCATGGCCTATCCTTTCGTGACACGCGCAACGGCGGCGCGCGCTTCTTCCGGCGAAACCGTGCCCACCAGCCGCGACACGAGGGCCGAGGCGGTGTCGGCGGCGATTTCATCGACCTTGCCGAGCGCCGCGGTTTTGGCGGCGTTGATCTGCGTCTCGGCCGCGTTGACCTTGCGGGTGAGGTCGGCTTCAACCGCCGCCCGCTTGGCGTCGAGCTCCGCCTTGGCGGCGTTGCGCGTTTCCTCGGCGATCGCGTGCGCCTTGGCGCGGGCGGCCGCGAGAGCCGCCTCGTAGCCGGCGATCGCCTTGTCGGTTTCCTTGCGCAGCCGGTCGGCTTCGGCCAGGTCGCCGTCGATCTTGTCGCGCCGGCTGGCGAGAATGCTCGTCAGGCGCGGCTGAACGGCCCGCGCGACCACGACGTAAAGGACGCCGAAGCAGATCACCAGCCAGAAGATCTGCGCTCCGAAGGTCGACGCATCAAAGGGCGGAAAGCCGCCCGAGGGCTCGGCGTGCCCGACTTCGGCCGTCGTTGCAGCCTCGCCTGCCGCATTGCCGGCGGTCGCGGCCGCCTGCGCGGCCTCGGTGCCCGCGTGCCCCGCCTCGGTAGAGGTGGTGGCCGCCGGCGCGGCCTCGGTGGAGGTCGTGCCCGCCTGCGCGACGATGAGAGTGTTGGTAGCTAAAGCCGCCATCTTCCTGATCCAGTGTTCCGCGCCCTTCGGGCCGGAGTGGCTTCGGCCGCCGGCGCACCCCTTGGGACGGCGCTATGGGCCACCCCAGCCGGCGCGCCGCCGGCCGCTTGCGATCCCTTCGGTCCTCAGACCGCGTAGAGCAGCAGGAAGCCGATAACCAGCGAAAAGATGCCGAGCGCCTCGGTGATGGCGAAGCCGAAGATCAGGTTGCTGAACTGACTGGCCGCCGCGGCCGGGTTGCGCAGGGCACCGGCGAGATAGTTGCCGAAGATGATGCCCACGCCCACACCGGCGCCGCCCATGCCGATGCAGGCAATGCCCGCACCGATATACTTGCCCATCAGTCTTGCTGCTTCGGGATCCATACTCAGTTCTCCTTGGGATCGAAAGATAGTTGTAGCGGCCGGGGCTCAGTGCACCGGGTGATAGGCATCGTGCAGGTAGACGCAGGTCAGCACGGCGAACACGAACGCCTGCAGCGCCCCGACGAGCAGTTCGAGTGCGGTGAGCGCCACGGCCATGCCGAGCGGCAACACCGCCGCAATGGCGCCGAAGACGCCGAGGGAGGCGAGCCCCACCACCATGCCGCCAAACACGCTCAGCACGATGTGGCCGGCGAGCATGTTGCCCCACAGTCGCAGGCTATGGCTGACCGGGCGCGAGATGAACGACACGATCTCGATCGGCACGACGAGCCAGATCACGAACCACGGAATGCCGGACGGCACAAAGAGGCGGAAGAAGGTCAGCCCGTTGCGCATCAGGCCGAAAATCAACACCGTCAAAAAGACGAGGACGGCCAGCGTCGCCGTGACGATCACCTGGCTGGCCACCGTGAACGAATATGGCAGCAGGCCCAGCCAGTTGGAGAACAGCACGAAGGTGAAGAGCGAGAACACCAGCGGGAAGAAGCGCATCGCTTCATGCCCGGCGCTCGCATCTATCATGTCGGCGACGAAGGTGAAGAGCTGCTCGGAGATGAGCTGCATGCGCGTCGGCACGAGGCGCCGCTGCGCCGTCGGCAGCAGCATCAGCGCGATCACCGCGACGACGCTGACGACCATCAGCAGGGCCGAATTGGTGAAGCCGAAGTGGATGCCCCCGACATCGCCGAACGGCACGATGTCGCGGATCCTGAACTGGTGGATGGGTTCAATCGGGTTTTCGGCCAATCTCAGGTCCTGCGGCTGAAGCTCTACTCGTCGTCATCATCTTCGACGGCCGGCGTCCCGGGCGGGACCGCGGCCGCGGCATTCATCTCCGCCGCGGAGCGCACCACATTGAGCACGCCCGCGGCAAACCCGATCAGCAGCATGACGACCATCGCCCACGGCTTGGTGCCGGCCACGAGGTCGATCCCGTAGCCCAGCCCCGCGCCGACGATGATCGCGGCCACGAACTCGGCGACGAGCCGGTACGCCCGGCTCGCCCCCGTAACCCCGGCCCCCACACTGGCGGGCTTATCGGCGCTCGGCCGTTCACCCTGCGCACGGGCAATCCGCGCAGCCAGATCGCTGGTCGGCGACTGGCCACCGTCCTTACCCTGCGGGCCCACGGGCCCTTGCGGATTTGCCATCACGCCGCCCCGTTCGCCCGCCCGCGCCGATATGTTGAGGGCACCCTCGAAGTCGCGCGCACCATATTGATCGGGCCAAACCGTGTCAAGACGACGCAGGATGTGCTAAGACACTGGCAATACTGTTGTTTTTGACTTTCGCCGGATGTCGTTGCCGGGCTTGAAGCGGATTCGCGGGGCCACGGTCGCCCCGGCGGCGGGGCTCGTCTGCCGAAGGCTGCCGGGCCAGCGGCGCAGCCGGGGGGATCGAGCCTCACCCGCTGGCGGAATGGCCTACACGGCCTCGCGGAACGATTCGGCCGTGGCGAGGTCGACCGAGACGAGCTGGCTCACCCCGCGCTCCTGCATGGTGACGCCGAACAGGCGGTCCATGCGGCTCATGGTGATGGGGTTGTGGGTGATCACCATGAAGCGCGTTTCGGTGCGCTGGCGCATGGTGTCGAGGAGGGTGCAGAAGCGCTCTACATTGGCGTCGTCGAGCGGCGCATCGACCTCGTCGAGGACGCAGATCGGCGCTGGGTTGGTCAGAAAGACCGCAAAGATCAGGCTCATGGCCGTCAGCGCCTGCTCGCCGCCCGAAAGCAGGGTCATGGTGGCGGGCTTCTTGCCGGGCGGCCGGGCGATGATTTCAAGGCCCGCCTCCAGGGGATCGTCGCTCTCGACGAACTGCAATTCGGCCGTGCCGCCGCCGAATAGCGAGGTGAAGAGCTCCTGGAAATGGCCGTTGACCTTGTCGAAGGCTTCGGCGAGGCGGGTGCGGCCTTCGCGGTTGAGGCTCTGGATGCCGGCGCGCAGCTTGGCAATGGCCGCGATCAGGTCGTCGCGGTCCTTGGTCATGGTGTCGAGCTTTTCCTGCACCTCCTCGGCCTCGCGCTCGGCGCCGAGATTGACCCCGCCGAGCCGCTCGCGTTCGGCCTTGAGGCGTTCGAGCTTCTGTTCGACCGCGGCCTCGGCCGGCAGGGGGTCCTGCGGCCTGATCCCGGCCTCGGCCGCGGTGCGGTCGGCGGAAATGCCGAGACTTTCGACCACCTGCCGCTCGATCTGCATGCGCTGCGCGATGAAACCCTTGATGCGCTCTTCGACGCGGGCCAGGGATTCGCGGGCCTGCGACAGCGCTTCGGCGGCGGCGCGTGCCGCCTTGTCGGCCTCGCGCTGGCCGGTCTGCGCCCGCGCCAGCGCATCGGCAGCCGCGGCGTGATCGGCGCGGGCCGCCTCGATCTCCTCGTCGATCGCGGCCCGGCGGGCTGCGAACTGCTCGGGGGCGGCGGCCGCCTCGGCGAGCTGCGCCTCGATCTCCGCCGCGCGGTCGGTCAGGGTCTTGAGCTGGAGGGCAGCGCTTTCCCTGCGGCGCTCCCAGCTTGAGAGCTCGCCGGTGATCTGCGTCAGCCGTCCCTCGCGCAGCCGGGCGGCCGTCTCGAGGCCCATGAGCTGCAGCCGGGCCTGCTCGGCGCGCTCGCGCGTCACCGACAGCGCCGCCTGCGCGTCGCCCGCGGCGCGGGCCGCCCCGTCCTCGTCGCCCGCCTCGGCCAGGGCCTTCTCGGCATCCGCCTCGACGGCCTGCGCCTCTGCAAGGCTCGAGTTGAGCCGCACGCGCGCTTCCTCGAGCGCGCTTCGACGCGACACCAGGTCGCCGATCGCCTTCTGGGCCCGATCCACCTCGGCCTGCGCCGCGGCGATCGCCCGTTGCGCCGCCCGCCAGGCGTCCCGCCGCTCGCGCTCGGCGGCGCGGGCGGCCTCGAGCGCGGCGGCGCGGGCCTCGACCTCGACCTTGAGGCGGGCCCGTTCACGGCGCCGCTCCTCGACCTGGGCGTCGAGCTCGGCGAGGCGGTTCTTCTGGGCGAGGCGCTCGGCCGCGGCCGTGGGCGCGTCGGCTGCCGCGACCAGACCATCCCAGCGCCAGAGCGCGCCGGCCTTGCTCACCAGCACCTGCCCCGCCTTGAGTGCCGCCTGGAGACGGGGCCCCTCCTCCGGCTCGACGAGGCCGACCTGGTCGAGCCGGCGCCGCAGAAACGCGCTGCCCGAGACGAACCGCGACAGCGCCACGGCGCCTTCGGGCAGGGCCGGGTCGGCGGCGCCGTCGCCGGGCATAGTCCAGTGGATAGGTGCGCCGGCGTCGGCCGACGCCTCGAGGTCGTCGCCGAGCGCCGCCCCGAGCGCCTTTTCATAGCCCGGCCGCACCTCGAGCTGGTCCACCACGGCCGGCCAGAGCCCCACCGCGCCCTTGTTGAGAACGCGGGCCAAGGTCTGCGCCTCGGTTTCGAGCCGGGCGAGCGCCCCCTCGGCCGCCGTGAACGCCGGCCGCGCGGTTTCGAGCGCGGCCTCGGCGGCGCGCGTCGCCTCCTCGGCTGCGAGCGCCGCCCGCTCGGCTGCCCCGGCCTCTCCCTGTGCCGCTTCGAGCATGGCCCGCTTTTCGGCAAGCGCCCGATCGGCCTCGAGGCTCTGGCTGAGCGTTTCCGCGTCGCGGGCGACATCGGCGATCTGCTGCCGCAAGCGGGCCACCCGGGCGCGGGCATCGCCGGCGGCGCGGATCGCCTGCGCGCGCCGGGCCTTCACCTGCGCCAGCACATCGGCGGCGGCGCGCGCCCTACCCTCGGCAGCCGCCACTTCGGCCGCCAGAGTCTCGACCGCAGCCCGGGCGGCGGAAAGCGCGCCCGCCTCGCCAGCCGCTTCGGCCTCGAGCCGCTGGCGCTCGGCGGCGGCCGCCGCCATCGCCTCGCGGCTCTCGGCGGCCAGCGCCTCTTCGCGCGCCCGGTCGGCCGCGAGCTGGCTCCGACGCTGCTCCAGTTCGGCGCGTCGTGCCTCGGCCCGCCGTGCCTCGTCGGCAAGCTGTTCGGCGAGGATGGTCAGGCGCTGCAGCGCGGCGCCGGCGCGCGCTTCGCGATCGCGGGGGGCCTCCAGCCCTTCTTCGGCAGCCGCAAGCGCCTTGTCCGCCGTGAGCGCGTTGTGCTGCGCATCGCCGAGGGCGCGGATCATCTGCCCCTGCTCGGCCTCCGCCTCCTTCTCGGCGACCCGCGCCTCAACCCAGCGGAGATGAAAAAGCGCCGCCTCCGCCTTGCGGATTTCGCCCGAGAGCCCGCGATACCGGACGGCCAGCCGGGCCTGGCGCCTGAGCGTATCGAGTTGCTGCGCCACCTGGGCGATGATGTCGTCGACCCGCTCGAGGTTCTGCTCGGCGCCCTTCAGCCGCAGTTCGGCCTCGTGCCGGCGGGAGTGGAGGCCCGAAATGCCCGCCGCCTCTTCGAGCAGCGCCCGGCGCTGCGTCGGCTTGGCGGCGATGAGCTCGCCGATCTGCCCCTGGCGGACCAGCGCCGGCGAATGCGCCCCCGTCGACGCGTCGGCGAAGAGCAATTGGACGTCGCGCGCGCGCACTTCGCGGCCGTTGACGCGATAGACGGAGCCCGCCTCCCGCTCGATGCGCCGGGTGACCTCGAGCACGTCGGCGGTGTTGAGCGGGGCGGGGGCGGTGCGGTCCGCGTTATCGAGGACGAGCGTCACCTCGGCCGTGTTGCGCGCCGGCCGGTTGGCGGATCCCGAGAAGATGACGTCGTCCATCCCGGCGGCGCGCATCGCCTTGTATGAGCTTTCGCCCATCACCCAGCGCAGCGCCTCGACAAGGTTGGACTTGCCGCAGCCGTTCGGCCCCACGACGCCCGACAGACCGGGCTCGAGGTGGAGCTCGGTCTGATCGGAGAACGACTTGAAGCCGTGAAGGCGCAGGCGGGAAAATTTCACCGGGGCAGCCCCCGGCAGGGAAGGCTAGCTGAGCAGGGGATCGATTGCCTTCGAAAGGTCGTCAATCGTCTGTTCCCCAACCATCTGCTTGCCGTTGATGTAGAACGTGGGCGTGCCCGAAACCTTGAACTCGTTCACGGCCTTGTCGCGCTCGGCCTGAATCCGCTTCGGCCAGTCCTGATTCGTCAAGGCTTGCTCGAAGCTATCCTTGGTAAAACCGAGCTGCAACGCGATTGCCTCGATGGCGTCCTTCGGCTTGTCCGACTGCACCCACTTGTCCTGGTTGTCGTAGAACGTGTCGATGACCGTGTAATACTGGTCGGGCCCGGCAATCTCGGCAAGCATGAAGACCACGACGTCGAAAACGTTGAGGGCAAACGGCCGGAAGATGAACTGGATTTTGCCGGTGTCGATGTATTTCGACTTGAGTGCGGGATAGACCTCGGCATGGAAGCGGCCGCAGTGCGGGCAGGTCGCCGAGCCGTACTCGATCATCACCACCTTGGGGTTCGGGCTCTTGTCCCCGAGCGGCACGTCGGGCAGCCCGTTCTTGGCGTCGACCGCCATCAGCTGCTTGGGGTCGATCGTCACCTGTTCGTCGGCCCAGGCCGGGCGGAAGCCGGCAACGCTCGCGGCGGTCGCGGCGGCGGCCATGATGAGGGTCTGGCGGCGGTTGATGATCACGGCTCGGGGCTCCCTTTCGAAGCGTTGGCGGCTCGGCGCTGAGCGCGGGCGGAGGGGCGAAAAACTCCGGTCTCGCGGGGCGACGGTACTTATGTGGCGGCACTAGTACACGCGAACAAGAGGACGACAAGAGGGCCGCCGCTCCCCTTGTTGATCAACTGAGGGTGAACGCCCTGGGAACGTTCGACAGGATTGGACGCTGTGGCCGGTGCGCGTGGCAAGCGCCTGACTTCACGCCCGCCGGGCGAGGCGCTCCCGCGCCGCCGGAACGATAACGCTGACGAAATCGGCGATTTCCTCAACCTCGGTATCGCCATCAAGCAGGGCGGGAGAGCCCTGGCCCTCGATCTCGAGCGTGCGGGCATCGGGGCGCCGGGCCAGCATTTCCCGCCAGATCTCGGGGTCGATCTGGTCGGTACGCTGCGTCCGCACGAGCAGGAGCGGCAGATGATTGAGGAGGTCGAAATAGGGCCACTGCGGCTCGATGATGTCGTCCGGCGAGAAATCGGCGAAGCGCTCCATGAGGGCCGGATCGAACAGCGGCAACGCGCCCTTTTCGTTGATGAAATGGGTGCGCGCGCCCAGCCGGTCGAGCGTTTCGGGGTCGCGGCCCGGATAGTCGGCCGCCAGCATGCGGCGCAGCATGACGGTCACGCCCCCCTGCCCCTTCACCTGCGCGATGGCCGCAACGTTCGAGCGCAACCGCACGAGGCTCTGCGGGGCGATGGCGGGCCCCGCATCGAGCAGGACGGCCCCGGCCATCAGCCCCGGGCGCTCGAGCGCCAGCGCCATCAGCACCTGCCCGCCATGCCCCTGGCCGAGCACGATTGCCGACTCGATGCCGAGCGCGCGGCAAGCGATCGAGACGTCGCGCGCGTCGGCGAGGGTCGAGTAATCGTCCGCCCGCCTTCGCCATGACGAGCGCCCGCGGCCACGCAGGTCGAGCAGCACCACCGGCCAGTCCCGCTGCAGGTAGCGCGCAAGCAGCGGCGCGAAGGCGCTGAAATCGCTCATGTTGCGGTTGTAGCCGGGAAGGCAGAGCACAGGGGTCCGGCCCGGCGCCAGCCGCCCCGCGACGTGCACGGCCATCTGCTCGTCCGCTGCGCCGAGCGTGATGAGCCGCACGGGCAGGCCGGCAAAGGCGGGGCAGTCGGCGGGAATTGCAGGGGGCTTGGCCATGCCTCGTTGTAGCAGAGAGGCCGCGGCCGACAATCGCGGCTATCGCGCGATCCCTGCCGGCGGGGACTGGCTAATCCGCTGCTGCCGGCCCCGGCTTTTCGGGCTCCCATTTGAGTTTTGGGAAGCGGGCGGCGCGCGTTTCATCGAGGCGGCGGCGCGGGGCCCGGCTCGGCGCCGAGGTGAAGCGGGCGGCATTCCCCGCCCGGGCGTCGGCGGCAAGGGCCAGCATCGCGTCGCAGAAGGCATCGAGGCTCTGCTTCGGCTCGCTCTCGGTCGGCTCGACCAGCATCGCCCCGTGCACGACAAGCGGGAAATACATGGTCATGGGATGGAAGCCTTCGTCGATCAGCGCCTTGGCGAAATCGAGCGTCGAGACGCCGGTGCCTTCCAGAAAGCCGTCGTCGAACAGCGCTTCATGCATGCAGGGCTGGCGGCCGAAGGGGAGCGTGAAGACGTCCTCCAGCCGTGCCCGCACGTAATTGGCATTGAGCACGGCGTCGCGGGCGGCCTGAGCGAGGCCGTCGCCACCGTGGCTCAGCATGTAGGTGAGCGCCCGCACATACATGCCCATCTGGCCCGCAAACGCCGTGATGCGGCCGAGATGGTTTCCTTCGGCGTGCTCGACGAGTTCGAGGCCCTCGCGCCCGTGGCGGACGAACGGCACGGGCGCAAAGGGCGCGAGCGCGGCCGAGAGCACGACTGGCCCGGCACCCGGGCCGCCGCCGCCGTGCGGGGTGGAGAAGGTCTTGTGCAGGTTGATGTGCATGGCATCGATGCCGAGATCACCCGGCCGCACCACCCCCATGATGGCGTTGAAATTCGCGCCGTCGCAGTAGAAATAGGCCCCGGCCGCGTGCACCGCCGCGGCGATCTCGACGATGTCGCGCTCGAAGAGCCCGCAGGTGTTGGGGTTGGTGAGCATGATCGCCGCGACCTCGGGCGTCAGCGCCTCCCGCACCGCCGCCGCATCCACGGTCCCGTCGGGCCGGGCGGGGATGGCCTTCACGGTATAGCCCAGAAAGGCCGCGGTCGCGGGATTGGTGCCGTGCGCGCTCTCGGGCACGAGCACGATCCGGCGGTGCCCCTGCCCCTTGGCTTCGTGCGCGGCCCGGATCGTCATCATGCCGCACATTTCGCCGTGCGCGCCGGCTTTCGGGCTGAGCGCCACGGCGGTCATGTTGGTGAGCGTGAGCAGCCAGTGGGCGAGCTCGTGCATCAGCTCGAGGGCACCCGGAACGGTCGAAACCGGCTGGAGCGGGTGGATGTCGGCAAAGCCCGGCAGCCGCGCCGTCTTCTCGTTGAGGCGCGGGTTGTGCTTCATGGTGCACGAGCCGAGCGGGTACATGCCCGAATCGATCGAGTAGTTCTGCCGGCTGAGCCGCACATAGTGGCGCATCGCCTCGGGTTCGGTGAGCCCCGGGAGGTCGAGCGGCGTCTTGCGGGCAAAACCGCCGAGCCGGCTCGCATCGATCTCGACCTCGGGCAGGTCGACGCCCGAGTGCCCGGTGTCGCCGATTTCAAAGAGCAGCGGCTCGTCGGGAAGCAGCGCCGATCCTGGAGCGCTGTCGGCCGCTCCGCCGGGCGTGCCGATGTCGGTTGGGCGCCCTTGCGTGTTCATGCTCATTTGAGCACCTCCGTGAGGGCGCGAGTGAGGGCCGCTATGTCCTCCTCCGTCGTCAGTTCGGTTGCGGCGAGGACGAGCAGGTTGGCCACGTCGGGAGCGGCCGGATCGAGCCGGGACACCGGTACGCCGGCAAGAATCCCCTGCGAGGCCAGCGCCTCGACCACCGGGGCGGCGGGCCGGTTCAGCCTGACCGTCATCTCGTTGAAGAAGGTGTTGGTGAGCAGTTCGAGCCCCGGCACCTCTTCAAGGGCCGTCGCGAGCGCGCAGGCCCGGGCGTGGTTGAGGCGGGCGAGGCGGCGCAGCCCGGTCTCGCCGAGGAGCGCCAGATGGATCGAAAAAGCGAGCGCGCAGAGCCCGGA
>DASZTU010000036.1:0-5349 GCA_035547975.1 Devosiaceae bacterium
GTTGTCAGCCTCGCGGTCGGCGTGGTGAGCCTGCTCTTCGTGCTCGATGCGTGGCTGCCCATCCGCAAGAAGCTGCAGCAGGTGCCGGCGTCAAAGCCCTGGGGCACGTTCTGGGGCGGCATCGCCGGCTTCACGAGCTTCATTTCGCACACTGGTGGGCCGCCCTATCAGATCTACACGGTGCCCCTCGGTCTCGCGCCGGCGATCTTCGCCGGCACCTCGGCCTTCTTCTTTGCCACCGTCAACTACGCCAAGATCATCCCCTTCTATTTCCTCGGCCAGCTTTCGATCTCGAACCTCGAAACCGCCGCAGCGCTGATCCCGGTGGCGCTGATCGGCATGTGGGCCGGCGTCATCTTCGTGCGGCGCGCCAATGTCCAGCTGTTCTACCAGGTGGTATATCTCTTGATCTTCGTGCTCTCGCTCGACCTCATCATCGAGGGAGCGCACGGCATCTGGACGGGAGCGGAGGCGTGACCCTGAAGCTCGACCACATCGCGCTCCTCGTGCGCGACCTTGACGAGAGCGCGGCCTTCTACACCGCCCTGCCCGGCATACGCGAAGTGCCCAATCCGATGGGCGGGACGCACATCCGCTGGTTCGAATACGCCAATGGCCAGCGCTTCCATCTGCAGGCGGGCGACCTGTCGACGACGCACGTCGAAAAAGGCACCCACTTTGCCTTCAGCGCCGCCGATTTCGACGCGACGCTGCGCGAGATCAAGGCGCGCGGCCTCGCCTTTTCCGATTTCAAGGGCACGCCCGGGGCCATCAACGTCCGGCCGGACGGCATGCGGGCGATCTTCCTCCAGGACCCCAACGGCTACTGGATCGAGATCAACGATTTTTCCTGATCGGGCACGATCGGGCACGAAGCGTCGCCCCAAAAGAAAAGGCCGGGGAGGCCGGCCTTTTCACTCCGACAAGGATTGATGGCGCTAGCTAGGCCGCGTGGCTGCGCTCGCGGCTGAGTTCGTCCTTTAGTTCGAGCTTCTTGCGCTTGAGGGCGGCGATCACGAGATCGTCCCGGCTGGCATGCGATAGCTCCTCCTGGATCTGGCGGTCGAGTTCCCGATGACGCCGCTCGAGAGCGGCGATGTGGCCTTCGGTCGTCATGACAACTCCTTTCCAGCGTTCGGACGAATCAATCGTCACAAAAAATTCACCCGCTGTCGACCACCTCACGGACAAGTGGAAAACAGGATGCAAATGTTTTGCCGTTGCGGTACCTGAGGCGGAAATATCTTCTGCCTGCCCGGCGAGGTGTCGATGCTGCCTCTGACCAAGGAACAGGAAGCGGCGCTCGGGCTCGAGCTCGCCGCAAAGCGCCAGGAACACGCCGACCTCGATGCCGCTATCTCCACTCTGGTGGCGTCCGGAGTCGCCGACCAGATGCTGATCCAGCGCATGAAGAAGCGCAAGCTCGCCCTTAAAGACCGCATCGTCCAGCTCGAACACATTCTGCTGCCTGATATCATCGCCTGACGCCGTCATGCGGGGACTTACCCAAGCCCGCTCCCCTCGCTGTTGCCCCATCGCCGCCGGCATCGCCCGGCCCGCCCCCTCGCCGCCCGCCGACGCAATTGAACTTGGCGTCCGACCCCCAAGGTGCTAGACCGACCGTCGGTCGGTGAACGGGAGCGGAACATGCGCATCGTGAAATCGGCGGGGCTGCGCCGGCAGGAACTGCTCGACATCGCCCTGAAACTCTTCGCCACGCGCGGCTATGACGAGACGTCGGTCAACGACGTGATCGAGGCGGCGGGGCTGTCGAAAGGGGCCTTCTATCATCATTTTTCCTCCAAGGAGGATCTGATGAAGGCGCTTGCCATCCGCTACGCCGAAGATGCGGCGGCGCGGGCCCGCGGCGTCCTCGAGGACCGCTCGCTCGATTGTTTCGAGCGGCTGAGCCGCTTCCTCAGCCGGATGCGCGACACCAAGGCCGCGGCGACACCCGAGACCTATGCGGCCTTCGCTCCCTTGTTCAATCCCGAAAACATCGATCTTTACGAACGCACCCGCCTCGCGGTGAACGAGGTGGTACGGCCCATGCTGGTCGGCATCATCCGCGAGGGTGTCGCCGAGCAGACCTTCGACACCCCCGACCCCGAAGGGGCGGCCGATGTCATCCTGCACCTGATGGGCGTGACACGCCCGACCGTGGCCGAACTCTACGCGGCCCGTTCCCGCCCGGAGATCGACCGCATCTCGCGGCGACTCCTGCAGCAGATGACCTATATCGGCACCGTCGTCGACCGCATCCTCGGCATCCCCGAGGGCTCGATCGGGCTCGCCGACTGCCACACGATCGACGAGGTGGCCCGCGTCTGGCACGCGAGCGCTGTCGCCTGAGCGCACGCCCGGGCGACCCCGCGCTTGCTGCCCCCCGGCTTTTCCGCTACAGCCCGGAAATGAGCGTGCGGAGCCGGGGCCCATGCTGACATCGCCACCCGTCGCCATCGTCATGGGCAGTCAGTCCGACTGGCCGACCATGCGGCTCGCCGCCGAGATGCTCGATACGCTCAAGATCGAATACGAGACGCGCATCATCTCGGCGCATCGCACGCCCCGCCGGCTCTATGATTTCGCCGGCAGCGCCAAGCTCGACGGCTTCAAGGTCATCATCGCCGGCGCGGGCGGCGCGGCACATCTGCCGGGAATGATCGCCTCGATCACGACGCTCCCGGTCTTCGGCGTGCCGGTGCGTTCGAAGGCCCTCTCGGGCCAGGATAGCCTTCTTTCCATCGTGCAGATGCCGGCCGGCGTGCCCGTCGGCACCCTCGCGATCGGCGAATCGGGCGCAACCAACGCCGCGCTGCTCGCGGCCGCCGTGCTCGCCCTGAGCGACCCCGACGTCGAGGCGGCCTTGGAACAGTACCGCCAGGGGCAGACCGCCGCCGTGCCGGAGTTTCCGAGCGACGATGCCGAATAGGACCGCGCTGCCGCAGGGCAGCACCATCGGCATCCTCGGGGGCGGCCAGCTCGGGCGCATGCTGGCGCTGGCGGCCGCCCGGCTCGGCATGAAGACGCACATCTTCTGCCCCGATCCCGAGAGCCCGGCTTTCGACGTGACGCCGCGGAAGACCGTCGCCGCCTATGAGGACGAAACCGCCCTCGCCGCTTTCGCGGCCGGCGTCGATGTCGTGACCTACGAGTTCGAGAACGTGCCCGCCGCGACCGCCGCCTTCCTTGCCCAGCGGCGGCCGCTCTTTCCGGACGCCCGCGCCCTCGAAGTGTCGCAGGACCGGGCGCGGGAAAAAACCTTCGTTGCGGGCCTCAACATCCCGGTCGCCCCCTACCGCGTGATCGAGGTGGAGGCCGACCTCGCGCCGGCGCTCGCCGCACTGGGCTCGCCGGCCGTGCTCAAGACCACCCGCCTCGGCTATGACGGCAAGGGGCAGCGCATCGTCCACGACCCCGGCGAGGCGGCGCTGGCCTTCGCGGCCCTCGCACCGAAGCCGCTCGTGCTCGAGGCGTTCATCCCGTTCGAGAAGGAAGTCTCGGTCGTGATTGCGCGGGGACGCGATGGCGAAACGCGGGCGTTCGAGCCGGCCGAGAACGTCCACCGCCACCACATCCTGCACACCTCGACGGTGCCCGCCTCGATCTCGGCCGACCTCGCGCAGGCCGCTCGCGAAGCCGCTGCGGCGATCGTCCAGGCACTCGACTATGTTGGCGTGCTCGGGGTCGAGTTCTTCGTGACCGGCGACGATCTCCTCGTCAACGAAATCGCCCCGCGGGTGCACAATTCCGGCCACTGGACGGAAGCCGTGTGCGTCACCGACCAGTTCGAGCAGCACATTCGCGCCATCTGCGGCTGGCCGCTCGGCGATCCCACCCGGCTCGCGCCCGTGGTGATGGAAAACCTCATCGGGGAGGAAGCGCTGGATGTGGTCGGCCGCCTGCGCCCGGGCGTCCGACCGCACCTCTACGGCAAGCGCGAGGCGCGTCCCGGGCGCAAGATGGGACACCTCAACCACGTCACGCACCGCGGCTGACCCTGCCCAGCCTCGTCCGGGGGATCGCGGCAAGGCCCAGGCCCTGCCCCGGACCCTCGGCAACGCCTCCCGGCCGCGGTTTCGCTGGACAACCACCCCCGCCTCTGCTATGGACCGCGATTACGGTGATCGGCTCCGCCGGTCGGCGCCGGGACTCTTTGGCCCCGACGTTTCTTCCAACACTGATGATCCGGTTCGAAAGGGCGGTTGGCCTTTGCAAGTAGTCGTTCGCGATAACAATGTTGACCAGGCGCTGCGCGCCCTCAAGAAGAAGCTTCAGCGCGAGGGCGTGTTTCGCGAGATGAAGCTGCGCAACTACTACGAGAAGCCGTCCGAGAAGAAGGCCCGCCAGAAGGCCGAGGCTGTCCGCCGCGCCCGCAAGCTGGCCCGCAAGCGCGCGCAGCGCGAGAGCGGTATCGCCGCCCCGGCGGCGGCACGTCCGCAGCCGCGCGCCTGAGGCGTTCGCAGCCGATCTGGGTTGATCCCGACGCCGTCCGACAGGGCGGCGTTTCGCATTTTCGGGGACGCCGATCTGCGTATCGCCGAGGGCTCGGCCGCACGGGCCGCGTCCCGCCCCCGCCCCTTGCACTGGCGTCCCAAACGTGAACACTACGGGGCGCAAACTGGGCACAGGGACATCATCATGAAGCGTCTTCTTCTGGCCGCCGCCGCGGCCATCACCCTTATCGCGGGCGCCGGCCAGGCCGAGGCGGCCCACCATTCTCGCCCGCCGGGGGTCAAGGTCGGCGTGCTTTCCTGCGACGTCGCGCCCGGCGTCGGTTACGTCGTCGGCTCCTCCAAGCAACTGGTCTGCTGGTTCCACGGCGACGGCTATCGCCGCGAAAGCTACCGCGGCCGCATCAACAAATTCGGTCTCGACGTGGGCGTGACGCACCACACCCGCATCGAGTGGCTGGTCTTTGCCGCGACCCGCAGCCGCTACACGCCACACGCCCTAGCCGGCGAATATGTCGGCGCCTCGGCCGAGGGCACGATCGGCGTCGGCGTCGGCGCCAACTGGCTGATCGGTGGCTCGCATCGCTCCTTCGCGCTGCAACCGGTCAGCGTCCAGGCGCAGACCGGTTTTGACCTCTCGCTGGCGCTGTCGAACCTCTCCCTCTGGTAAGAGCGTTCAGATAAAGCAGTTTCGGCGCCGCCCCTCACGGGCGGCGCTTTCGTTTCAGCCACCCCGCGGGAAACCTCAACTGGCCGTCGCGGCCGGCAGCGCAGGGGCGGGTGTCGCGGGTGCCGCCGCATCACTCGCGGTGGGCGCAGTATCCGGCCGGCCGATGCCGTTCTCGGCGTCGGCGAAGAACGTCTTGGCCTTTTCCCAGATGCCCGCCTTCCAGAG
>DASZTU010000037.1:0-6691 GCA_035547975.1 Devosiaceae bacterium
GGTGGGCATCAATACCGGTCTGATTTCCACCGAGGTCGCTCCGTTCGGCGGCGTCAAGCAGTCGGGGCATGGGCGCGAGGGCAGCAAATATGGCATCGAGGACTATCTCGACATCAAGTATCTGTGCCTGAGCGTGTGACGCGGGGCCGGCGCCCGGGGGGATCTGGCCTGCCCGCCGCGCCCTTCAGAGTCTGAGGCGATAGGTGATCTTGGCATCGCCTGGCTCGTAGAAATCGTCAAAGCGCGCGACGGTCTCGAAGCCGCAACGCTCGTAGAAGGCGCGGGCCGGCGCATAGGCGGGTCGCGAAGAGGTTTCGGCGAAGATCTGCGTGCCGCGCTTGAGGCGGACGAATTTGGCCGTGCGCTGCATCAGCTCGCCGGCAAGACCCGTCCCGCGGCGCTCCGGAAGAACGGCGATCCAGTAGAGGTCGAAGCTGACGCGGCTGAACGGAATGCGGTCGAAACAGGTATAGCCGACCAGCCGCCCGTCGGCCTCTGCAAGCAGCCAGCGATAGGTTTCAGTGCCCGAGAGCGTGGTCTCGGCGAGCTCGGCGGCGACGCGCGCCTCCTCGGGAGAAAAGACGCCGGTCGCCTGGATAAGCTTGAGGATGCGCGGGGGGTCGGCGGCATCGAGCACGTGGCGAAATCGCGTTCTGGAGGAGGGCGGCGTTGAGGAGACTGGCGACGACATCGGCCTGGGTGAGGCCCCGTTCGGCTGCCGCGGCGCAGAAGCCGGCATCGGCCGCGAGGCAGGGGTTGGCGTTGACGTCGAGGATATAGGGCGCGCCCTGCCGATCAACCCGGAAATCCACCCTGGCATAGCCGGCAAGGCCGAAAAGCGCCCATGCGGCGCGGGCGAGGCTTTCAAGGTGCTTAAAGAGCGGTTCCTGGCGGGGAGGAAACACCCGCGGCGTGCTGGCATAGGCCCGGCTTCCGGCATGCCACTTCTCGGCATAGCCGACGATCTTCGGGGTGTCGCCGTGATGGTTGTTGAACAGGATTTCCGCCACGGGCAGGACCTCGCCATCGAGGATTGCGAGGTTGAACTCGCGTCCGTCGATATAGGCCTCGGCAAACCAGGCGCCGCCGAACTCGCGCGCCCGCATGGCGATCATCCGCTGCGCCGCGTCCCTCCCCTCGACCACGCTGGCGGCATCGAGGCCCAGGCTTGCATGTTCGGTCGCGGATTTGACGATATAGCGCGCGTTGCCGGCGGCCTCCCCCAGTCCGGCGGGGACGGGCAGGCCGGCTGCCTGCAGCCGCGCCTTCATCGCGGGCTTGTCCCCGAGGGCGGCCAGAGCCTCGGCAGGGGCGCCGGTATAGGGCAGACCGGAGCGATCGAGAGCGCGGGCAACCTCGTGCAGATGCCCGGAACCCTCGGGCAGATCTTCGACGAGATTGACCACGAGCGCGGGAGCCGCCTCGAGCGTGGATGCAAGGTCGCCGGCGGCCGGCCAGGGAACGATGGCGGGCGCATGCCCGAGGGCGCGCAGGCAGCGGGCGATTTCGGCAGCCTGGATGAGGGTGTCGGCCGTATCGGGCCGGTCCGCGGTGGCGAGGGGCGAGGTGAGAACCAGCACGTTCATGCCGGAACCTCGAGCACCGGCTCGGCGGGGACGCGCGCCAGCGCCTCCTCGAGGATCGCGCCGATGAGGGCGGAATAGCCGAGCCCGGCCAGCTCGGAGAGCTGCGTGAGCTCGCTCCAGTTCGGCCTGAGGCCCGCCAGCGGATTGCATTCGATGAAGTTTGGCCGCCCCGCCTCGTCGCAGCGGATATCGATCCGCCCGGCATCGCGGCAGCCCAGCGCCCGCCAGGCGCTGAGGGCGACGGCGGCGACCTCGCCGGCAAGCGGACCGCTTGCGGGGATGAGTTCGTCAAAGGCCTCCATCTTGTTGCGATAGGAATAGGCGGACGGATCGCCTCCGGCGAGGAAGCGGATTTCGCACACCCCGATGACGCGGGCGTGCGCGCCAGCCCCGAGCAGCCCGACGGTAAATTCGCGGCCTGGAAGGAAGGTCTCGACCAGCGCCGGCTGCCGGTAGGTGCGCAGCACTTCGCGGCAGCGCGCCTTGAGCGCCGCGCGGCTGGTGACGCGGCTCTGTTCGCGCACGCCCTTGCTGGTGCCCTCGGCGAGCGGCTTGACGAACAGCGGAAACGGCAAGCGGACGGACTCGACGTCGCGCGGCGCGCGTACGACAGCGAAATCGGGCGTGGGCACGCCGGCGCTGCGCACGACGAGCTTGGCGATCGACTTGTCCATGGCTACCGCCAGGACGTCGGCGGTCGAAAACACGAAGGGGATGCCGTAGGCCTCGAGCAGGGCGGGGACCTGCGCCTCGCGGGCAATGCCGCTCACGCCCTCGCAGATATTGAAGACGAGGGGCCAGCGGAGGCCGGCGGCGAGCGCCGGCACCAGCGCCCTGATGCCGCCGATCCGCTCGACGGTGTGGCCGTGCGCGCGGATGGCGTCCTCGATCGCATCGATGGTCTCTGGGGCATCGAACTCACCGGCCTCCTCTTCCGAAAATCCCTCGCGGAGATAGTCGTCGCGGAGATCGTAGGTGAGGCCGATGCGCATCTGTCAGGCGACCTTGAACCAGGGGTCTATGCCGTAGTTCCAGGTCAGCTCCTCGCCGGCAACGACATTACGCAGAGTATAGATGCACAGCACCTCCCCCGCGATATCGGCCTCGATCTTGCAGTTGGGGGTATCGGAGTGGTTGAGCAGGCCGGCGAATCCCAGGGGGAAAGCCTGCACATAGGGCGGATCGTCCCACTCGAAGGGGTAGTTGGAGAGCACGCTCGAACGATCGAGGCGATCGCGCTTCTTCATGCGGATGACCGGGGAGGCCTCCACCAGCTTGCCGCGCGGAATGGGGCGGGTCGTGACGACGCCGCGGCCCTTGCCGCGGATGGGCACAAGCTTCAGCAGGCCGGGTTCGGCGAGAACGATTTTGGCTGACACTTTTGGCGAGACTGCTTTTCGGGTTGGTCCAAATCCCGCGGGCATGTTCGCCGGACGGCAGGCGCCGCGCCGATCCTGCCGCCGGGACTGGAGTAGCGGTATAGGGCACCCTTCGAATTCTCAAGCCGGTGGATGTCGTCCTCCAGTGATTTGAAGCGCTCAATGCCGATGGGGCGGCGGCACCGTGCCGGCAAGGCTCTCGATGATGGGGCAATCGGGACGGCTGTCGCCATCGCAGCAATGGGCCAGATGGGCGAGCGTGGCGCGCATCTCGCCCAGAGTGGCGATCTTGGCCTCGAGTTCGGCGATGTGCCTGAGCGCCAGCGCCTTGACGTCGCGGCTCGAGCGCCTCCGATCGGCCCAGAGGCGCAGCAGCTCGCGTATCTCTCCGATCGAGAAGCCGAGATCCCGCGCCCGGCGGATGAAAGCCAGGCGGTGGACGTCGTCGGCGCCATAGTCGCGATAGTTGGAGCTGCGCCGGCCGGCCGGGGGAATGAGGCCGATGGCCTCGTAGTGGCGGATCATCTTGGCGGTGACGCCGGAGGCTTCCGCCGCTTCACCGATCTGCATGCTGGCTCCCGAGGAATTGTCCTTGACCTTCCAATGATGGGAAGCTCCATATCGGAGGTCAAGAGGCTAAGGAACCGGCCCCCATGACGCACGACCATCAGCATCACTCCCACCTCACGCAGGCGCGGACGGCGCGCGACCCCGTCTGCGGCATGACCGTCGACCCGGCGACGGCGATCTCCGCCGAGCATGGCGGCAAGACCTATTATTTCTGCTGCGAGGAGTGCCGCGCGAGCTTCGTTGCGGCGCCCGGGACGTATCTTGATGCGAGGCCCTTCGAACTGCCGATGCCGGCGGGAGCGGACGGACGCCGGCAGGGCGGCCATGGCTCAGGGCATGAGCCGGATGGGCGTGGTCACGAGCCCGCGCAGGGCGGGCATGTTCATGGCGCCAGCGGCCATGGCCCGTATGCATCGGGCGCGCCGGCCCCGGCCGAAGCGTCAAAGGGGCGGCGGGGAGCTATGACCTATACCTGCCCGATGCATCCGCAGATCGTGCGGGACGGCCCTGGCGATTGCCCGATCTGCGGCATGGCGCTCGAGCCGGTTGTGGCCTCGCTTGAAGACCAGCCGAACCCCGAGCTTGAGGATTTCACCCGGCGGCTCGCGGTTTCGGCGGGGCTCAGCGTGCCGATCCTGGTGCTGTCGATGGGCGAGCTCGTCGGGCTCAGATGGGGCGAATGGATCGGCGTCACGGCGGTTGGGTGGATCGAGATGGCGCTCGCAACGCCGGTGGTCCTGTGGGCTGCCCTGCCCTTCTTCCGGCGCTTCTGGGCCTCGCTGGTCAACCGCTCCGCCAATATGTGGACGCTGATCGGACTGGGGGTCGGCGCGGCCTATCTGTTCTCGATGGCGGCACTGATCGCGCCGCAGCTCTTTCCGATGACGGCGGGGATGGGGCCGCCGCTCTATTTCGAGGCGGCCGCGGTGATCGTGGCGCTGGTGTTTGCCGGGCAGGTGCTCGAGCTTCGGGCGCGCGAGTCGACCGGCAGGGCCATCCGGGCCCTCCTCAACCTCGCTCCGAGGACGGCGCACCGGCTGCGCGGGGAGCGCGAGGAAGACGTGCCGCTCGACGAGGTGGCCGTAGGGGACCGGCTGCGCGTACGGCCGGGCGAGGCGGTGCCGGTCGACGGCACGGTGACCGACGGCGAAAGCGACATCGACGAATCCATGCTGACGGGCGAGCCGATGCCGGCGGCCAAGGCGCCGGGCGATGCTGTCACCGGCGGCACGCTCAACGGCGCGGGCAGCTTCGTGATGACGGCGACGGCAGTGGGCGCGGCGACCCGGCTCAGCCAGATCGTGGCGCTCGTGGGCAAGGCGCAGCGCAGCCGCGGCCCGATCCAGGCGCTGGCGGACCGGGTGTCGGCGTGGTTCGTGCCGCTGGTGGTGCTCGTTGCGATCGTCAGTTTCGCGGCCTGGACTGTCCTCTCCCACGACATCGCCCAGGCGACGGTGGCCGCCGTAAGCGTGCTCATCATCGCCTGCCCCTGCGCGCTGGGCCTTGCCACGCCCATGTCGGTGATGGTTGCGACCGGGCGGGGAGCGCATGCGGGCGTGCTGGTCAAGGATGCGACGGCGCTCGAGACGCTGGCGCGGGTGGACACGCTGGTCATCGACAAGACCGGCACGCTGACCCAGGGCCGGCCGGTTCTGAGCGAGGTGCTGGCGGCAGAGGGAATTGGCGAAGATCGCGTGCTCGCGGTCGCGGCCGGGCTCGAGAGCGGCTCGGCCCATCCGCTGGCGCACGCCGTCGGCGAGGCTGCGCGGGCGCGCAGGATACAGGCGCCGGGGGTGAGCGGCTTCCGCTCGGTCACCGGCAAGGGCGTGACGGGCACGATCGGAGGGGTCGGGGCGGCGCTTGGCAATGCCGCGATGATGGCGGAAGCCGGCGTTCCGGTGCCGGAGACGTTTGCGGCGCTTCAGGCCGAACGGGCCGGACAGGGACAGACCACGATGTTTGTCGCCGAGGGCGGCCGGGTGATCGGGCTTGTCTCGGTCAGCGATCCGGTCAGGCCGGGCGCGCGCGCCTCTATCGAGGCCCTCCGCGCCGACGGGGTGGACGTCGTGATGGCGACGGGCGATGCCCGGGCCACGGCCGAGGCGGTGGGCGCGGCGGTTGGGATCGCCCGCATCGAGGCGGGCATGACGCCCGAGGGCAAGCACGACCTTGTGGGCGCGCTGCGGCGGGCCGGCAGGGTCGTGGCGTTCGCCGGCGACGGGGTCAACGACGCGCCGGCGCTGGCGGCCGCCGATGTGGGCATCGCCATGGGCGCGGGCGCCGACGTGGCGATCGAGTCAGCCGGGATCACGCTGCTGTCAGACGATCCCGGCGCAGCGGTGCGGGCGCGCCGGCTAGCATGCGCCATGATGCAGAACATCCGGCAGAACCTGTTGCTCGCATTCGGCTACAACGCCCTGTGCATCCCCCTCGCCGCCGGCGTGCTCTATCCGCTGACCGGCTGGCTGCTCTCGCCGATGATCGCGGCGGCGGCGATGAGCCTCAGCTCGGTGAGTGTCATCGGCAATGCGCTGCGACTGAACGCGACCCGCCTCTGACGTCGTTCAGTCGCTGCGGCCGCGCAGAAAGGCGATGAGATGGGCGGTGAGCGCCGCCGGCGAGGGACGAAGGGAGGCGTCGGCCGGAAGCGCCAACCTGCCGATCGGGTTGAGGGCTTCGAGGAGCTCCGGCGAGATCGTGGCCAGGTTGGCCAGGAACTCGTAGCGTGGCCCGAGCGCCAAATGCCCCCGCTCATAGGCGTGAATGGCGTCGAGCGAGGCCGGGATGAGCAGCGTCGGGTCAGACGAGGGCGGCCGCGCGCCGATATCAAGCAGGTAGCCGCGCGGGTCGACATCCGCTTCGGCGCGCAAGCTTCGGCCCGTGAAGGCGCAGGCGAAACCGTAGGACTGAAAGATCACGGCCGGGTCGGCGCCGGCGAAGGCGCGACCAGGCTGCGCCTCGCCGAACCCCTTGGGCGCCCGAGAACGACGCGCCGCTGCCGGCTGCCGCTTCGGCCGGATCGGACTTCTGCTAGCCTGCTGCTTCGGCCTCAGCGCTATCTCCCCTCCGGGTTTGCGGGGGCGGAACATAAGTGGAATCCCTTAGGCAAGGCAAACAGAGTCGGCTAACATGTTAGTTGACCACTAACATGTTAGT
>DASZTU010000038.1:0-8288 GCA_035547975.1 Devosiaceae bacterium
AAGCGGCGATCAACCCGCTCGCAGCCCCCCTCGCACCGGCCGGGCCGATCGACCCGACCCTGCCCGCGCAGGGCACTGACGCCGCGCCGCCGGTGGGCGCGATCGGCGACCAGTCCGCCGAGCCCCCGTCGCACGACCCCGATGCCGGGACCGATGCCGGCGACGCCAAGGCCGCCCAGATCGCGACCGCCCGCACCGCGCTCGCTGGCCTCAGCAGCAAGCTGGACCAGCTCGCCCAGGGCGCCGGCAAGATCGATCCCGATCTCGCGGCCAAGCTCGACGCCCTCGCGAAGTCGCTCGATCCGGCCCAGCTCAGCGACGCAACCGTGCGCCAGCTCGGCCTCGCCACGGACGACGGCACGCCGCCCGACCCCCGACTGGCCACCGCGATCAACGGCCTGGTCAACGGCAAGCCGCAAAGCAGCCAGGCCGCGCAGCCGACCCTCGCCACGCCACAGCTCAAGCTGCCGGACAATTCCGCACTTGTCGGATCGGCGGGCGACAAGGGGCCTGGCACGCAGGTGTCGCTGCACGCGAGACCGACGCCGGCCGACCACCCCGGCAAGTCCGACGCGACGAGCGATGACGCCAAGCCGGCAGGCGCCGTGGCTGACCCGCAGTCAAAACCGAAGCCCGCCCCCGACGGCCAGGGCGCATCTTCCTCCTCGGCGACGCAATCGGCGGATACCGGCCCGTCGGCCCCGGCCGGGGCCGGACCGCTTCTGGGCGCCGCACCGGTCAGCGCCGCGACAACCCGCCAGGCGCAGGCCATCTACCAGAATGCACCGGCCGCCATGATCAACCTGCCCCAGATGGCCTTCGAGGTCGTGCGCCACATGCAGCAGGGCCAGAACCATTTCCAGATCCGCCTCGACCCTGCTGACATGGGCCGCGTGGACGTCAAGCTCGCCATCGACGGCTCGGGCGCGGTCAGCGCCCGCCTCACCGTCGAGCGCCCCGACACGCTCGACCTCCTGCGGCGCGATGCCGGCCAGCTCGGCCAGGCCCTGAGCCAGGCCGGCCTCGACGGCTCGAAGACGAACCTCCAGTTTTCGCTGAGCCAGAACCCGTTCTCCCGTCCCGACGGCCAGGGGGGGCGCCAGCCCGACCCCGGCTACGCCGGTCGGAACGCCTCCGACGAGGAGGGCGACGCCGTGGCGGCGGTCGCCGCGCCCTCGACCGTCCTCTATCGCGGCACGGCCACCACGAGCGGCCTCAACCTCATCGTCTAGCAAGGATACGAACCATGTCGGTCAGCGGCGTTTCTTCCGGCTCGAACGGCCCTTCCCTGGCGACGGACAAGAACACCATCGCGGGCAATTTCGACACGTTCCTGAGCCTGCTCACCACCCAGCTCAAGAACCAGAACCCGCTGGACCCGCTCGACACGAACCAGTTCACCCAGCAGCTCGTCCAGTTCTCGTCGGTCGAGCAGCAGCTCAAGACCAACGACTTCCTGCAAAGCCTGGTGCAGGCGACGCAGAACAGCCAGAACAACGCGGCGGTGAGCTACATCGGCAAGACCGTGACCGCTTCGGGCGTGAGCTCCGACCTCAGGAACGGACAGGCGAGCTGGAGCTTCAACCTGCCCCAGCCCGCCGCGGTGACGGTGGTCATCAAGGATGCCAACGGCAACCAGGTCTATAGCGAAAGCGGCAATCTCGGGGCCGGCAACGGCCAGTTCAACTGGGACGGCACCCGCACCGACGGCTCGACCGCGCCGGATGGCACTTACACCATCTCGATCACCGCCAAGGCGTCGGACGGCTCCTATGTCGATGCCTCGACGCAGACGCAGGGGATCGTGACCGGCGTCGACCTCTCGGGCAGTGAGCCGAGCCTGCAGATCGGCAGCCAGACGGTGAAGCTCTCGGACGTGACCTCCGTCAGGGCCTCGTCCAGCGGCTCCTGAGGCCGCCTCTCAGCGCTCGAATACTGTCCTCGCGCCGCTCCCAGGGGCTGCGTGGCGAGGCCATTGCTTTTGCCCAACCGTTTGCCGTTGCTCAGAAAATTCGCCAGGCGTTTAACTGCCGAACGGCAGTTGTTAAGCAGTTTTAACCTTCTCCTTAGCCAATTTTTAAGCGCACTGCTCTAGTCTCCGGACCCATGGTCAGGTCGAGTAGAGAGTAAAATGACCGTACAGATGCGTCCCCGCGTAAAGTACGTCATCGGGCCGGATGGGAGCCCGTTGACGATCGCGGACCTGCCCCCCAAGAACACCCGACGCTGGGTTATCCGCCGCAAGGCGGAAGTGGTTGCGGCCGTGCGCGGAGGCCTGCTCAGCCTCGAAGAGGCATGCGAGCGATATACATTGAGCGTCGATGAATTCCTGAACTGGCAGGCGGCGATCGACAAGCACGGTCTCGCCGGCCTCCGGACCACATGGATTCAGCACTACCGCGAGAGCTGAAAGGCTCGAGCCTCCCTTGAACCTTGCAGCCCGCCAGGCAACACCCTGGCGGGCTCTTCGTTTGCGGCACGCCCGTTGACACCGGCGGGGACGACGCACCCCCGCTCGCCCACCCATCCGTGGTCGCCGGCAAAATCTGCCCACCCCCCGCGAGCCGGGTGGCGCGATTAACCCTCCGTTTACCATCCGCTGGGTAATTCTTGCCGAGTGGCGTCGGCGCTTCTGCGCCGGTGTCGCGTCTGGGGCTCGGCGTGGAAAATTTCGTACAGTTTCTGAACCGCTTAGGCTTGGCGCGGGTGGCGGCCATGGGCGTGGTGGCCGCGCTCATGATCGCCTTCTTCGCGTTCCTCGTGCTGCGCGTCTCCTCTCCCGCGATGGCGCCCATCTATAGCGGCCTGTCGCTCGACGACTCCGCGGCGATCGTCAAACAGCTGCAAAGCATGAACGTGCCGTTCGAGCTGCGCGGCGACGGCGAATCCATCCTCGTGCCGCGCGACCAGGTGACGACGGTGCGCATGACGCTCGCCGGAGACGGCCTGCCGTCGAAGGGTCAGGTGGGTTACGAAATCTTCGACCAGCAGAACACGCTGGGCGCCACGAGCTTCGTCCAGAACATCAACAATGTCCGGGCCCTCGAAGGCGAGCTCGCGCGCACCATCACTTCGCTCAATCGAATAAAGTCAGCCCGGGTGCACCTCGTCCTGCCGCAAAAGCAGCTGTTCAGCCGCGACCAGGCCAACCCCAGCGCCTCGATCGCGCTGGCCGTGCGCGGCGACCTTTCGACGGGAGAAATTCGCGCCATCCAGCACCTCGTCGCAGCGGCGGTCGAGGGACTGACCCCGGATCGGGTGGCGATTGTCGATGATTCCGGACAGCTGCTCGCCTCGGGCGGCGCCGACAACGGCAGCGACCTCGCGGCCGCCGAGGCGGACGACCAGCAGGCGGCGCTCGAGCAGCGCCTGCGCACCCGCCTCGACGACCTGCTGACCAATATCCTCGGGCCGGGGCGCGCGCGCGTGCAGGTCTCGGCCGAGCTCAACCGCAACCGGTCGACCAAGACCGTCGAGAGCTTTGATCCCAACGGACAGGTCACCCACTCGACGCAGACCAAGTCGGTGCAGAACACCCAGAGTGGTCCGGCGGCGAGCGGCGCGGTGAGCGTTTCGACGCAGCTTCCGGGCGCCGCCCAGAACAGCTCGGGCTCGCCCACCGCTTCCAATACGCAGAACAGCCAGACCAGCGAAGAAACCACCAACTACGACAACTCGAAGACCACCGAGACCTCGACGACCGATATCGGCGGCATCAAGCGCCTGACCGTGGCCGTGGCCGTGGACGGCACCTACACCGACGACGGCAAGGGCAACCTCATCTACGCCGCCCGCTCGCAGGCGCAGCTCGACCAGATCAAGGTCCTGGTGCAGTCGGCCGTCGGCTACGACCAGCAGCGGGGCGACGACGTGCAGGTCGTGAACCTCCCGTTCGCCCAGCGGCCGGCGGAACCCGCTGCCGGCACGGCGGGCCCCGGGCTCTTCGATTTCACGCGCGACGACCTGATGAACGGGGCGCAGATGCTGGTGACGCTGCTCATCGCCCTGGCGCTGGTGTTCTTCGTCATGCGCCCGCTGCTCAAGCGCGTGCTGACGCCGGAAGTCCCGCTGACGCTGCCGCCGAGCGCCGAACTGTTGCCCCCGGGCGCGGCGACGCCGGAAGTGGCGGGTGAGCTCGTCCAGCACCAGGCCCAGCCCGGCGCCCCCGATTGGGTCGACAGCGCCAAGTCGATGGGCGAGCAGCAGCTTCAGACCCTCAAGACCGTCGGTACCCTGGTCGAAGAGAATCCCAAGCAGGCCGCGCTCATCGTGCGCGACTGGCTCAATAGCCCCGCATAGTCGAGATGGCCCTCCCACCCGCGACACACTCGGATTCACAGACACCCAAGCTGGTGCTCAACGAAGGCGTCGGCCGCGCCCTCTCGGGCGACGAGAAGGCCGCCGTGCTGCTTCTCGCCCTCGGCCCCGATTTCGGCAAGCCGATCTGGTCGGAGCTCGACGAGATGGAAATCCGCACTCTTTCGCGCGCCATGGTGCGGCTCGGTCCGATCACCCAGGACATGCTCGACAGTCTGCTCGCGGAATTCGTCGTGACGATATCGTCGTCCGGTTCCATCGCGGGCAACACCGACACCACCGAGCGGCTGCTGCTGTCCTTCCTGCCGAAGGAACGGGTCGACGCGATCATGGAGGAAATCCGCGGGCCCGCCGGCCGCAATATCTGGGAGAAGCTTTCCCACGTGCAGGAGGACGTGCTCGCGAGCTACCTCAAGAACGAGTACCCGCAGACCATCGCGGTCGTGCTCTCCAAGATCGCGACCGACCACGCGAGCAAGGTGCTCGCGGCCCTCCCGCCCGATCTCGCCCTCGAGGTCGTGCAGCGGATGCTCGGTCTCGATCCGGTGCAGAAGGAAATCCTCGAAAAGATCGAAACGACTTTGCGCACCGAGTTCATGTCGACGCTCAGCCACACCAAGCGGCGCGACAGCCACGAGCAGATGGCCGAAATCTTCAACGCCTTCGACCGCCAGACCGAGGCGCGCTTCATCAACGCCCTCGAGGAGAAGGCCCGCGAGGACGCGGAGCGCATCAAGGCGCTGATGTTCACCTTCGAGGACCTGATCCGGCTCGAGCCGGCGGCGATCCAGAGCCTCATCCAGAAGATGGACAAGCGCGAGCTGGCCCTGGCCCTCAAGGGCGCCAACGAGCAGGCCAAGGAATTCTTCTTCGCCAACATGTCCGCCCGGGCGGCCAAGATCCTCAAGGACGACATGCAGGCCATGGGCCCGGTGCGGGTGAAGGATGTGGACGATGCACAGGCCAAGATGGTCGCCATGACCAAGGACATGGCCGCGGCGGGCGAAATCGTCATCAACAAGGGCAAGGCCAATGAAGAGATGGTGGCCTAGCCGATGAACGCCCAGCCCGCCCGCTTCACCTTCGATCTCGACCTCGGCGGTCCCCCCGCGCCGTCGGGTACCCTGCTGAGCGATGCCGCGCGCGCCGAGATGCTGCGCGAGGCCCGCGCCGAAGGGCACGCCGAGGGGCTCGCTGCCGGCGAGCGCACGGCGGTCGCTGCCGCGGCCCAAAGCCTCGCCGACGCCGCCGACGCGCTGGCCGACCGCGCCGCCCAGATGCTCGCCGCGATAGATCAGCGCCGGGCGCAGCTCGAAGCCGATGCCGTGCAATTGGCGGCGGCAGTTGGGCGCAAGCTCGCCGCCGATCTCGTCGCGCGCGAGCCCATCGTCGAGCTCGAGGCGCTGCTCGTCGAATGCCTCGCTTCCCTGCAGGGCGCGCCACACCTCGTCATCCGCTGCCACCCGGATCTCGCCGATCGCATCCGCGACGCCGCGACCGAACGCATGGCGGCGAACGGCTTCTCCGGGCGCCTCGTGGTGCTGGGTGAGCCCGACATTGCACCCGGCGACGGACGTATCGAATGGGCCGATGGCGGCCTCATCCGCGACCAGGCCGCCATTTCAGCCGATATTGACCGCCGCATCGCCGCCTATCTCGAGGCGCGGCGCGGCCCGAACTTCAAGGAGACGAACCCATGACCCCCGGTGAGACGCCCGCTGGCGGCGGGGCCGGCATCACATTCGAGGAGATGCGAGCGGCGACGCCCGGCGAGCCGGTCCCGCCGGGCGAGCGCTCGGCGGCCGATCTCGAGGCCGTTTTCGATGTGCCCGTGCGCATTTCGGTTGTGCTCGGGCGCACCAAGATGCCGATCGCCAACCTGCTCAAGCTGGACATCGGAACCGTCATCGAGCTCGACCGGCAGGTCGGGGAAGCCATCGAAATCTACGTCAACGAACGGCTGGTGGCGCGCGGCGAGATCGTGCTGGTCGAGAACCGGCTCGGCGTCACCATGACCGAAATCATCAAGGCGGCCTAGGAGGCATTGCCATGCGTCTGCTGATCATCGGGGCCCTCGACGGCCAGCTCACCGAGGCCACCAAGCTCGCCATGGACGGCGGGGCCAAAGTCGCCCACGCGTCGACCATCGACATCGCGCTCGCGAGCCTTAGGGCGGGGCGGGGCGCCGACCTGCTGCTCGTCGACGTGCTCGCCGACATTCCCGGCCTCATCGCCGCCCTCGATGCCGAACGGTTCTCGATCCCCGTCGTCGCCTGCGGCACCGAAAGCAACGCCGCGGCGGCGGTCAACGCCATCCGGGCCGGGGCCAAGGAATACATCCCCCTGCCCCCGGACGCCGAGCTGATCGCCGCCGTCATCGCGGCGGTGGCCCGGGAATCGACCGATTTCCTGTTCCGCGATCCGGCGATGGCGCGGGTCGTGCAGTTCGCCGATCAGATCGCGGCCTCGGAGGCGAGCGTTCTCATCACCGGCGAGAGCGGCACCGGCAAGGAGGTGATGGCCAAGTACGTGCACGCGCGCTCGCGCCGGGCCAACAAGCCGTTCATCTCGATCAACTGCGCCGCGATTCCCGAGCAGCTGCTCGAAAGCGAGCTCTTCGGCCACGAGAAAGGCGCCTTCACCGGCGCCGTCGCCCGTCGCATCGGCAAGTTCGAGGAGGCCAATGGCGGCACCCTTCTCCTCGACGAAATCTCCGAGATGGACATCCGTCTCCAGGCCAAGCTGCTGCGCGCCATCCAGGAGCGGCTGATCGATCGCGTCGGCGGCAACAAGCCCGTTCCCGTCGACATCCGCATCCTCGCTACCTCGAACCGCAATCTCGCCGAGGCTGTGCGCGCCGGTAGTTTCCGCGAGGACCTCTGGTTCCGCCTCAACGTGGTGAACCTCAAGCTGCCGGCGCTGCGCGACCGCCCCGCCGACATCACGGCGCTGGCCGAACACTTCGTCGTAAAATACTCCGACGCCAACGGCCTCAAGCGGCGCCGGCTCGCGCCCGACGCGCTCGAGGCGCTGCTCAGGGCGCCCTGGCCGGGCAACGTCCGGGAGCTCGAGAACACGCTGCACCGGGCCGTGCTTCTCGCCGGTGGCGAGGTGATCGGCCCCGAGGCGATCGCCATGCCGGACGGCACCGGCCTCACCGAAATCGTCCGCGAGCATTCCGTCGCGACCCAGGCGGCGCAAACGGCCGAAAACATCTCCCGCAGCCTCGTCGGCCGGACGGTCGCCGACGTCGAGCGTGACCTGATCCTCGATACGCTCGATCACGTGCTCGGCAACCGCACCCATGCCGCGAACATTCTCGGCATCTCCATCCGGACGCTGCGAAACAAGCTCAACCAGTACGCCGAGGAGGGCATCGACATCCCGGCGCCCGGCGAACAGCGCGCCAGTGCGGCATGAGGCTCGGCACGCCGTCCGCCAGACCCGTTGGCACCTCTCCCCTGAGGGCAGAGGTCGACACGCAGCGTCGGGTGAGGGGTTGGGCCGCCTTCCCGCTGCTGGCCCTGAAAAGCTACGACCGGCCGAGCCCGCTCGTGCGCACCCCTTCCCTCTCCCCTGAGGGGAGAAGAGCCCGCGCGGCGTTGCCGGGAATTCTGCCTCCACCGGGAAGTCACGATGGCTGACATAACCAGCGCCGGCGCGCCGTCCACCGGCCGCCTCTCCGGCTTCCGCCTGCCTTCTCTCAAGGAGATCGGCGGCGTCCTGCGCTCCACCGATGTCGGGCTCGCCATTGGCGTCATGGCGATCATCGTCGTCCTGATCCTGCCGATGCCGTCGATGCTGCTCGATGCACTGCTCGCGGTCTCGATCATCTTCTCCGTGCTGATCATGATGACGGCGCTCTTCATCCAGGCGCCGCTCGAATTCTCGTCCTTTCCGACGGTGCTGCTGATCGCCGCGATGCTGCGCCTCGCGCTCAATCTCGCCTCGACGCGCCTCATCCTCGCCAA
>DASZTU010000039.1:0-6375 GCA_035547975.1 Devosiaceae bacterium
CAACCCCTGACGGCACCTCACCTCGAGGGCCCCCAAGCAGGACCTCACCCTGAGCCTGTCGAAGGGCGAGGTCCGCTCCGTTCCTCGCATGCGGGCGGCTGCCATTGCCCTTGGCTACCCCCACCCGTGCCCCCTCCCCGCAAGGGGGAGGGAGACGGCCACCGCTGGGGCTGGGGCCTCATGGTTCGACAGGCTCACCATGAGGGTCTCGGGAAGGGGGCGCACCTTGGTGGGCCCCACCCCGAATCACCGCGCCCCCGCCTCCGGAAACCGTCAAAAATCCTCTTGCCCGACGGCGATGAGGTCGGTGTGCCCAAAACCCTTCGTGTAATCGATAAGCGAGATCACCTGAGGCCGCAGCCGCACGATGTTCATGGTGTCGGCCGGGGGCGGCGGGCCGGGGAAGTCGGCCTGCTCGGGATAGCGCTTGATCAAAAGGCCGAGGATGCGCTGCGCTTCGCCGGGGTCCTTGATGCTTTCCGCGCGCGCCGCCATCGAGACGCCGGTGATCCCCATGACGTGCGGCACGTCGGCATTGATGGTCAGGGAGACGCGGTCGTCTTTCTCGAGGTTTCGGGTCTTCTGGCTGTCGCGCCCGCACAGGAAATAGAGCGTCAGCCCCTCATGCGCGAAGCCGACCGTGGTCGCCTGCGGCCAGCCGTCGGGGCGCAGCGTTGCGAGCGACATGATCCGGTTCTGGTCGAGGATGTCGATGATCTTCTGCTTCACGCTGGCGTCCATTCCTGCCTCCGGCATTCTTCGGGGGCGAAGCTGGAACCTCAGGCGTTCGCCGGCCTTGATCTGCGTCAATGGCCCAAGCGGGTTGGGCCAGGCGGCTTGCCATGCGCCGGGCGGCGGCGGATAAGCGGCGCAAAGCGCAAGACCCTGTTCGAGAAGCGAGGCGAAACGTGAAGAAAATCGGCTTTCTGTCGTTCGGCCACTGGACCCCTTCGCCGCACTCGGGGACGCGCTCGGCCGCGGACGCCCTGCTGCAGTCGATCGAGCTTGCGGTCGCCGCCGAGGAATTGGGTGCCGATGGTGCCTATTTCCGGGTGCACCATTTTGCCCGCCAGCTCGCCTCCCCATTCCCCCTGCTGGCGGCCATCGGGGCGAGGACCCGGCGCATCGAGATCGGGACGGCCGTGATCGACATGCGCTACGAAAACCCGATGTACATGGCAGAGGACGCTGGCGCCGCCGACCTCATCGCCGGCGGGCGGCTGCAGCTCGGCATTTCGCGCGGTTCACCGGAGCAGGTGATCGATGGTTTCCGGCACTTCGGCCATATTCCGGCCGAGGGCGAGACCGACGCCGACATGGCCCGTCACCATGCCGAGGTGTTCCTGGAGCTGCTCAAGGGGCAGGGCTTCGCCCAGCCCAATCCGCGACCGATGTTCCCCAACCCGCCGGGTCTGCTGCGGCTCGAGCCCTTTTCCGAAGGCCTGAGGGAGCGCATCTGGTGGGGCGCGGCGACCAACGCCACCGCCGTCTGGGCCGCAAAACTCGGCATGAACCTTCAGAGCTCGACGCTGAAATTCGATGAGGGGGGCGAACCCTTCCACGTTCAGCAGGCGAAGCAGATCCAGGCCTTTCGCGCGGCGTGGAAGGAGGCGGGGCATCAGCGCGAGCCGCGCGTTTCCGTCAGCCGCTCGATCTTTGCCCTCGTCGACGACCGCGACCGCGCCTATTTCGGCCGCGGCGGCAAGGAACAGGATCAGATCGGTTTCATCGACGAGAACACCCGCGCCATCTTCGGGCGCGGCTATGCGGCCGAGCCGGACGCCCTGGTCAGGGAACTGGCGGGTGACGAGGCGATCAAGGAAGCCGATACCCTCCTCCTGACCGTCCCCAACCAGCTCGGCGTCGACTACAATGCGCACGTGATCGAGGCGATCCTGAAGTACGTGGCGCCGCCTCTCGGCTGGCGGTGATCGCGCGGCCTGAGCGGCATGAAAAAGCCCCGGGCGAGGCCGGGGCTTTCTTGGGGTGAAGGGGCGGCTACCAGCGGCGCCACTTCCACTCGCACACCCGCACCTTGTGGTGGTGGCGCCAGAAAGTGTGGCACACCTTGACCTTGTGCGGGCGGTGGTGATGACGCCACCACCAGTTGCTGTGATGGCCGGTCTGGATGGTGACGCTGACGCCGGGCGCGGGGCTGGTGTGATAACCGGCGTGATAGCTGGCGGCTTCGGCCGCGGCGGGGGCAAAACCGCTGAGGGCCAGCGCCACGGCGCCGGCGATCAGAAACTGTCGCATGTCAGGTTCTCCTAGTTGGCGGCCCGGCAAAGCCGGCGGACCATGTCAGCCAAATGCCCGGCACACCCCGATGGTTGCAGGTCTTTGCCCGGCTTCGGACTTTGGTCCCTCCGAGGGCGCACCCGCCTACGCCCCGCATCGGGAGCGAGGGCGGGCCCTCCATTGGCAGCGCCTGGCGCCGGCTTAGTGCCGGCTCGCCATCACCTCGGGATCGCTCTGCCAAAGGCGGTTGAGTTCGAGCAGCAGCGCGCCAACCGGCTCGCCTTCCTCGTCCTCGGCGCTGTCGTCCGCTTCGGCGGCATCTTCATCGCCCATTGTCGACAGCAGGCGCGCAATGTCCGCCTCGATCGCCTCGATGGCCTCGGAGGTGACGGCGTCCCGCGCCGCTTCGTCCTCATCATCGGCCGCCTCGGCCTTGTCTTCGGCGCTCACCAGCGTCACCTGCATGATCGCGCCCGCCGGCTGGAGAGCCGTCACGTTGGTCTTCTCGGCAATCGTCACGCTGGTCTTCTCGGCCGTCTCGGAGGGCTCGCCCGCCGCGTCGGCTTCGGTCGTTACGGCCGCCGGCTCCGCTTGCTTGTCAGGGGTCGTGCGCGCTGCCGCGCCTTGCTCGAAAAAGCTCGCGGAACGCGATCGCGTCAGACCGATCACCCGCGCCAGGGCCGAAGCTTTGCTCATGGGACACCCGCCTCATTCTAGTCACAACACGGTGAGCTATGGGCGGGCTCGGTGGCCTCATCGCGCCACGATAAAGGTCATTGTGAGGAAAATTCGTGTCCGCCGCGGCGGCCCGCTCCGGGCTTGCCACGGCGCTCGACGCGGGGCAGCATCAACCCGAAACGCGTGGGAGCGCAGCAATGGCATTCGAAGCGATCAAGGCGGAGATCAGGGCGTTGCTCGAGCAGTCGATCGATGAGCCCGAGGATGCCCACGAACTGCATCTCCAGCTGCTCGAAAAGCTCAACGAGCTCAAGGCGACCGGCATGCCGCTGCCCGACGATCTGGTCGAGCTGGAGAGGCAGCTCGCCGCCCGTCACGACACCTTGCCCGAAGCCTGAGGAGCGGCGCGGCCGCGTCAGGTAGGCTCGCCCGGTGCCGGATCCATCAGTGTGTGGATGCGGTCGGCGCCGAGCCGGCTGAGCTTCAGCAGCAACGCCTTGCGCCGGGCGGGGGCGAGCGGAAATTCCGCCGCGTGCCGCAGGATGGCCGCCTCGTGCCCATCGGCCGCGATGAGCCCTTCCTCGGGCGGGAAGATATCGGGATCGAGCTCGGGCGGCTTGGCGAAGAAGAAGCGGTCGCAGAAATCCTTGTAGTGGGGCCATTTGCCGTCGACCCGGAAGTCGGCCACGCTGGATTTTATCTCGACGATCCAGATCTCGCCCTTGGGGCCCACCGCGAGGACATCCGCGCGCCGTCCATTGGCCAGGGGCACCTCGGCGAAGCAGGAGAAATCGTATTGCGCGCGCAGCAGCCGCATCACCCCGCGCTGCACCCTGAGCGCGGTGGGCGATTGCCTCAAATCGACGATGCGCAGCACTTCAGCCATTGGGCGTGAGCGGCTCCGGCAGCGGCGTTCCGGGCACCTCGGGTTTGGCCCGCGCGGGCAGGGCACCCACGAGGAAGATAGCCGCGATGACAACCGGCATGCAAACCACATACGACCAGCGGATGTCGACGGCATGGGCGACAAACCCCAGGAGGGGCGGCGCGAGGAAGAAGACGATGAACGAGACCTGTCCGATCGCCGCCACGTTGACCGCTGACGGCCGGTCGGTCCGCTGCGCGGCGGCGGAGACGACGAGCGGATAGACGGCACTGCAGCCGCCGCCGAGCATCGCAAAGCCGGCAATGGCGACGTATGGGTGCGGCGCGAGCCAGACGGCGAACAGCCCCGCCATCGATATCGAGAGCAGCACCGTGACCACGGTGCGCGGCGAATAATGGTCGACCACGGGCCCGAGATAGATGCGCGCCGCCGCCATCACCGCGGTGAAGAGCGTGAGCCCCAGCCCGCCGATAAACGGCTCCGCATGAAACACGTTGCGCATGTAGATCGCCGACCAGTCGACGCCCGCGCCCTCGATCAGGAACGCGGCGATGCCGATGAGGCAGAGCGGCAGCAGGCTCGGATTGGGGAAGGCGATGAGGGGCGGCTTGTCGTTTTCCTGCGCCGCCGGCACCGGCGCATCCGTCATCCCGGAAATGGCGATGTAGCCCACGACGATGATGAAGACGAGGACCGCGGCGAGGTGCCAGGGCGCCGGCACGCCGGCCTGGCGGATGGCCGCCGCGACGAGGGAGGTGCAGAAAAAGCCGAGGCTCCAGAAGCCGTGCGCCCGGCTCATGAGCGATCGGCCCTCGATGACCTCGAGCCGCCCGAGCTGGACGTTGAGGTTGATCTCGAGGGCGCCCGCCAGGAGCCCGGCGACGAACAGCACCAGGAACGCCAGCGGCGCATAGGAAATGAAGGCGATGCTGGCATAGCAGATCGCCGACCCGATCACCGTGATGAACCCGGTCGCGCGCGCGCCCAGCCGCTCGATCAGCGGCGACGAAAAGGTGAGCGAGATCAGCGAGCCCACGGCCGCGCCGATCAGCGTCAGGCCGAGCTGGGCCTCGTCGACCGCGAGTGCCCGCTGGATGTCGGGCATCCGCGAATACATCGCGCCGGTTATGCACGAGAACAGGAAGAAGCATGCGGCGAGCCGCTGGTGCGGCTTGAGGCTGATCATTTCAAACTCGATGACGGTCTGCGGGCGCTGCCGGGAGGGGGCGCCACGCGGTGGAAATTTCGGTGCTACTCGCCGGGAATGGGCTCTGGGACGGATGTTGCCGGGGCCGCGCGGCGCCCGAGCACGCCGGCGACGAGGAAGCTCGCGACGACGAGCGGCAGGGCGATGCCGAACGACCAGCGCACGCCCAACTCCTGCGCCACGAGGCCGAGGAGGGGCGGGCCGAGGAGGAACGTGCCGAACGACGTCTGCGCCAGGGCCGCAACGTTCGTCGCGGCCGGCCGGTCGGTGCGCTGGGCGGCCGCCGACATGGCGAGCGGGAAGATCGCGCCCGTGCCCATGCCGGTGAGGCCGAGGCCGATGAGCGCGGGCGCTTCGGCCGGGGCGAAGAACACGATGATCGCGCCCACACCCAGAAGCACGAGCAGGGTCCGCGCCACCATTGCCGGGCCGTAGCGCTCGACGAAGCCGTCGGCAAAGAACCGCGTCGCCGCGGCCATCAGGGCGCCGGTCGCCGGCGCGAGCCCGATAAGGAACGGCGCGCTGTGGAATTCGTCATGCATGTAGATCGCCGACCAGTCGAACCCCGCCCCCTCGAGCAGCATGGCGCCGAGCGTCACGAGCACGAGCATCAGGATCGCCGGGGTGGGGCGGGCGAAGCGCGGCGGGTCGGCATGGGCGGTCGCCCGGTGCGGCGCCGGCTCGAACTTGCCGAGCACGACGACCACGGCCACGACCACAACGAGGAAGATCACGATGAGGTCGACCTGCGGGCTGATCCCGACCTGCGCCATCCCTGCGCCGACGAGCCCCGAGGTGAACATGCCGATCGACCAGAAGGCGTGGGCGCGGTTCATGATGCGCCGCCCGATCTGGTGCTCGACCCGGTCGGCCTCGAGATTGATGATGATCTCGCAGCACCCGATGGTGAGGCCGACGGGCAGCAGCAGGCAGAACAGCATCACGGGGCCGGTCGCGAAGCTCGCAACCGCGTAGAGCCCGGCCACGATGGGGATGAGCAGGAGCACCACCCGGTGGCCGAGCCGCTCGACCAGGGGGGCGGCGAAAGTGAGCGAGATCAGCGTGCCCACCGCGGTGCCGATGAGGGCGAGGCCGAGCGCGCCCTGCTCCACGTGGATCGCCGCCTGGATTTCTGCCAGCCGCGGGAAAATCCCGCCCATGCCGAAGGCGTAGACGAAGAACGCGCCGAACACCCGGAAATGGGGCGGCAGATCAAGCCCGAACCGCATCGAACTGCTCTTTGAAAGGATGGCGGAGCGTAAGGGAGGCGGCCGGGAGAAACAAGACGGCGCCGCAAATATCGGCACGGCGCCTCGAAATCGGGCTGGCCGTGCTACGCCGGCGCCGCGCTCGCTTTCAGAGCACG
>DASZTU010000040.1:0-11489 GCA_035547975.1 Devosiaceae bacterium
GTGATCCGGGAAAGCTTGGAGCGGGTGAAGGGAATCGAACCCTCGTCGTAAGCTTGGGAAGCTTCTGCTCTACCATTGAGCTACACCCGCAACGGGTGCTCTTTTGCGGGAAAAGCCCAAAGCCGTCAAGCGCGCGTTGGGGCGGCACAATCCGGGCCGCGGGTGCGCCCCAGGCCGGCCCACCGCGCCCGACGCAAGGGCGATCGGCCGGGTGAACCCGGCTGGCCGCGCCCCCATTGAGCTCCTCCTCCGACTGGATCAGAACAGGAGCTCCAATGCCTGGGTGGTCGCGCGTCCGAACCGCAAAAGTGGCGTCACTTTTGCGGAAGCACGCGCTAGTGCGTCTGGTTGAGATTGTTGCCGCCGGCGGGCCGCTGCTGGGCGTTGCCGCCGATGCCGCTCCCGGTCGAGGTGCCGGTCGAGGTCTGGGCGGCGGTGAGGCTCGTATGGGTGTTGCTGCTCCCGACCGGCGTGCTCGTTTCGGGGTTGGCGCCCATCCCCCTGTGCTCGTCGACGCGCAGGTTGTTCTGGACGTGCCGCACACCGGGTAGGTCCTCGACCAGATGCTCGGCGTGGTGCTTGTCGGCCCGCGACCCGACCGTGCCGCTGAGCGTTACCTCGCCATCTGTCACCGCGACCTCGATGTTGCTCGCATCGAGCTGCCAGTCATCGGTCAGGCGGTCGTTCACATCCTCGCGGATGCGGTCATCGGAACGCACATAGCCGCGCGGGCCCCTGCCCGCATGGCTGCGCATGCGGTCCATGTCCCGCCGCCGGGCGGCGTCCCGGTCGCCGATCCAGGAGGCAACCTCGTCGCCCGCCCGATCCCAGAAACTACGTCCCGTCTCGGGGGCGTTGGCGTAGTCGGGGCCGGTGAGGGTATAGCCGCGGCCCGGCAGGGCATAGTTCTGCGCGCCATGGCTGCTGCCGCCGACATAGGACCCCGCGCCATAATTGCCGGTCCCGTAGTTGCGATAGCCGCGGCCATAGGCATCGCGCTCGCGGCCATAGTTGTCGCCGAAGCGGGGACCGCCATAGCCGGCGAAATCGCCCTCGCCCTGCCAGTCGCCATAGTCCTGATAGTCCTCCGGATAGGCGCCGTAGCTGCCGCGATAGTCGCTGTAGCCGCCGCGATTGCCGCGGCCGGAACGGCTCGTCGCGCGCCAATCCTGTTCGTCCCGGAGGCCGCGGCGCTGGTCAAAATCCTCATCCGCCGGCCGCGGCGTCGAATAGCCGGCGCCCCTCTCGGGCGCCGGACCCATGTCGCGCCGCCGATCGGCAAAGTTGCCGCGATAGTCCTCGTAGCGGCTGCGGCCGAAGCGGTCGTCTTCGCCGAAGGGCTGCGGGTCGCTGCCCTCGCCATAGTGGCCGCCGCGCGACCGATCCGAATTCCATCCCGAGCGCGGATCGCTCCGCCACCCCTGATCGTTTCGCCGTCCATGGTCCGCCATTGTCGCTCTCCTCGTCTGAATGTCCGACGCTCTGGAGCAAACGGGAGGCGGGAAGCGCGAGTTCCGGCCTTTGGGGCTGCGCCCTTGGAAATGACGCCTTGACGGGCCCGGTATCGCCAAGATCAGCCGGGATACGGGCGGAAATGCTTTGAGAGTTTGAGGGACTGGGCCTGGTAATTGGACCCGAGCTCGACACCGTAGAGACGAGCCGGGCGTTCGGCCATGCGCTCATAGAGCAGCCGCCCGATGGTTTGGCCGTGCCCGAGAAGGAACGGCACCTCGCGGCTGCGCACCTCGAGCACGGCGCGGCTCCCGGCGCCGCCGGCGGCCGAATGGCCGAAGCCGGGATCGAAAAAACCGGCGTAGTGCACCCGAAACTCGCCGACCAGCGGATCGAAGGGCACCATTTCGGCGGCATAGTCGGGCGGCACGTGGACGGATTCGCGAGAGACGAGGATATAGAACTCGTCCGGGTCGAGGATCAGTTCGGCCCGCCCCCGGTTGACCAGCGGCTCCCAGAAATCGAGGGGGTCGAGGGCCCCCTTCCGGTCGACATCGACCACGGCGGTGTGCCGCTTCGAGCGGAAGCCGACGAGGCCGTTGCGCCCCTCGCCGGCGAGGTCGATCGAGAGCGGCACGCCATCGCCGACCTCGACCTGCGGGTCGTAGACCAGGGTTTCGCGCAGATGAAGGGCCCGGTGTTCCTCGGCCGAGAGCCGCGGCTGGCCTTGCCGGAAGCGCATCTGGGCGAGGCGCGAACCGGTCCGCACCAGCACCGGAAAGGTGCGGGGCGAAATCTCGAGATAGAGCGGGCCCCGGTAGCCGGCCGGAACGGTATCGAAGGCACGGGCGCCGTCGACGATGACACGCGTGAAGACGTCGAGGCGGCCGGTCGAGCTCTTGGGGTTGGTGGCGGCGGCGAGGCCGGCCGGAAGATCGAGGCTTTCGAGCAGCGGGACGATGTAGACGCACCCCCGCTCGAGCACCGCACCCTCGACCAGCGGGATATGATGGAGCTGGAGGTCCTCGACGCGCCGCGCCACGGTCTCGCCCGGACCCGGCAGGAAGCTCGCGCGGACGCGATAGGCGACCGTGCCGAGGCGCAGGTCGAGGCTCGCCGGCTGCACCTGGTCGAGGTCGAACGGCCGCTCGGTCGCGATTGCCCCTTCGACGGCGAGCTTTTCGATCAGCCGCGCCGAAAAGATGCCGTCGGGCCAGTTGATGGGTGTTGCCATGCCCGCCTCTTACTGGGCCTTGCGATAGCAACAGCGCCCGTTGACGCCAAGGTATGGCGGCGTTAAATCCCCGGTTAGTGGTGATTTGGCCGGTCGCTTGCAGCCACTTAAAACAATTCGCTAAAGATCCGACGGAGCTGGCCACTCGTGCCGGCTCTTTTGTTTTCTGGTGTGCCCATGTCCCGCGAAAAGAACCCCCTCGCCGATCCGAAGGCCCGCAAGGCCGCGACGCTCCTCGTGCATGGGGGCACGGCGCGCAGTCCGTTCCACGAGACGTCGGAAGCGCTCTTCCTCAACTCGGGCTACACCTATGACAGCTCCGAGGCGGCTGAATCCATCTTCAAGAACAACGGCCCCGGCTTCATCTATTCGCGCTTCTCCAATCCCACGGTCGAGATGTTCCAGCAGCGGATGGCGCTGCTCGAGGGGGCCGAGGAGGCCAGGGGCACGGCGAGCGGCATGGCGGCGGTGACGACGGCGGTGATGGCGCAGGTCAAAGCGGGCGACCACGCCGTGGCGGCGCGCGCCCTGTTCGGCGGCTGCCGCTTCGTCATCGAGGAGTTCCTGCCGCGCTGGGGGGTTGCATCGACCCTGGTCGACGGACGCGATCCGCGCAATTTCGAGCGAGCGATGCGGCCCAACACAAAGGTCGTGTTTCTCGAGACGCCGACCAATCCGACGCTCGAGCTCGTCGACATCGCGGCGGTGGCCGAGATCGCCCACGCGCACGGCGCCCTGCTCATCGTCGACAACGTCTTTGCCACCGCACTCTGGCAGAAGCCGCTCCAGCTCGGGGCCGATATCGTCACCTATTCGGCGACCAAGCACATCGACGGCCAGGGGCGGACGCTGGGCGGGGTGATCCTCGGCTCGCGGGCGCTGGTCGGGGGCGACATCCACCGGTTCATCCGCCAGACGGGCCCGTCGATGAGCCCGTTCAACGCCTGGGTGCTGCTCAAAGGGCTCGAGACCCTGCCGGTCCGGGTCCGGCAGATGACGGAAAGTGCCGGAAAGATCGCGGAATTTTTGGCCTCCCACCCCAAGGTGGCCAAGGTTATGTACCCGCACCATCCCGGCCACCCGCAATACGAACTGGCGAAGCGACAGATGGCCGCCGGCTCGACGCTCGTCGCGTTCGAGGTCAGGGGCGGCAAGGAGGCCGCGTTCCGGACGGGCGACAACCTTGCGATCATCCTCACCTCAAACAACCTGGGCGACGCCAAGTCGATCATCGCGCACCCCGCCACGACCACGCATCAGCGGTTCGAGGAGAGCGTACGGGAGGAAATGGGGATCACCCAATCATTGCTGCGCCTGTCCGTCGGGCTCGAGGACGCCGACGACCTGATCGCCGACCTTGCCTACGGGCTCGACCAGGCCTGAGGCCGCTCCATCAGGGCCAGCTGGGCAGCTCCCTTCGCCGCAGGTGCGGCGTCACGGCCCCGCCGAGAGTTTCACCACGGCGTGCTGCCAGTCCGAAAAGCGCTCGGGCGGCAGCTTGTAGGGCTGGCAGAAGGTGATGGCGTGCTGGGCGGCCTTGGCCACCCCGACGCTCGCGAGGCCGAGCACGCGCGGCGCGCCGGCGACGTGCCCATCCTGCGTGAGATCGAAACGGACCGTCACGCTGCCACTCGTCCCCGGCGGCGGGTTCCAGCAGCGGGCGATCTGCCGGCTGAGCAACGGGGCGAGATCAGCGCCCGCAGCCATCGCCGGTGCGGCACCGGTCGGGACAACCAGCAGGGCAAGACCGAGGCTTATGAGTCGGCGCATGTGGAGAGGCTAACGCCGCCGCCCCGAGCCCTCAAGTCCGGGGCGTGCGTAAACCATGCTCCGTGGCCGCACATGCGGTCCGCGCGAAAGCCGGTTAAATTTGCGTAAAGGCGGGTCGCAACCCAGCGCGTGCAACGACGTTGTGGGGCCAGCAGGGAGGAACTCGCATGAGCAAGCCGTTCACCGAATCCGTCGTCGAGCTCGAGCTGGCGTTCCGCGTCGAAGAAGATGCTGCCGAGCTCGAAGCGCGCTACGGGCTACCCCCGGACGTCGCCCGCCGCATCGTCGAAATGTCGTCCAGCGTCGACCAGGCGCACGCCATTGCCGAATTGATGCGGTAAGGCGAAACCAAAACCAGACGGTCACAGATCAAGCCGGGCGGGCCCCAAAGGCCCGCCCGATCAGTGTTTGGTGCCGCTGCCGCCGCTGTTGTCGAACTGGTGCGGGTTGAAGTGGTAGGCGGTCGAGCAGAATTCGCAGACCACCTCGATTTCGCCATCGACGGCCATGTCCTCCCGCTCCTCGGCCGTGAAGCTTTCCTGCAGCATCGCCTCGATGCGCTCGGCCGAGCAGGTGCAGCGCTCCTCCATCTCGATCGGCTCGAAGACGCGGACGCCCGTCTCGTGGTAGAGGCGGAACAGCACGCGCTCGGCGGAAAGATCGGGGTCGGCAAGCTCGGCGTCTGACAGCGTCGCCAGCAGCGCCTTGACGCGGGTCCAGTTGTCGTCCTCGACAAAGTTCGGGTCGGCCGTTTCGGGATTGTCGAAATCGCCGTCGCCCGGAAGGTCGGCCATGCTGGCCTGTCCATGCGGGGGCAGATGCTGGACCAGCAGCCCACCCGCGCGCCAGTGCGTGTGGTGATCGCCGCGCCGCGTGATCTCGGCCACCGCGATGCGGACCATCGTCGGAATCTGCTCCGACTGCTGGAAGTAGCGGTGCGCCACGCCCTCGAGGGTGTCGCCGTCGAGCGCCACGATGCCCTGGTAGCGGTCCATGTGCGCGCCCTGGTCGACCGTCATGGCAAGGTGCCCGTGGCCGAGCAACTGGCCGGGCTGGGTCCGCCCCTCGAGGATCGCCTTGTCGAGCGCCTCGGAATCGAACCGCGCGTAGCCGCGCAGCCCGTCCGGCGCGTCGAGGTCGACGACGATGAGGTTGACCGGCCCGTCGGTCTGCGTCTGCAGGATAAACCGGCCCTCGAATTTGAGGGACGACCCGATCAGCGTTGCGAGGACGACCGCCTCGCCGAGGAGGCGCGCAACCGGCTCCGGATAACGGTGACGGGTGAGGATGCTGTCGAGCGCCTCGCCGAGCCGCACGAACCGGCCCCGGGAATCGAGGTTTTCCAGCGCGAAGGGCACGGCAACGTCATCGCCGCTCTCCGGGCGATCGAGGCCAAAGCTTTGCAGTTGCAGTTCCGACATCAGAGCCTATCGATCCCGAAGCACCAGCACAGGATCGCCTTTTGTATGTGGAGGCGGTTCTCGGCTTCATCGAATACCACCGATTGCGGCCCGTCTATGACCTCATCGGTCACCTCGTCGCCGCGATGCGCCGGCAGGCAGTGCATGAAGAGGGCGTCCGCCTTCGCCCGGCCCATAAGGGTGGTGTTGACCTGGTAGGGTTTCAAGACCTTGCGCCGTTCGGTGGCATCGGTGTCGCCCATGGAGACCCAGGTGTCGGTGATGACGAGGTCGGCATCCTCGACGGCTTCGACAGGGTCCTGGATGACTTTCACGGCGCTGCCGGCGCGGCGGATATCGGCGCGCATGGCCTGATCCGGCTCGAACTCTTCCGGGCAGGCGATGGTGAGCGTGTTGCCGAAGAGGCGGGTCGCGTGCACCCAGGAGGCCATCACATTGTTGGAGTCGCCGACCCAGGCGACCTTCCGGCCGGTGATGGGGCCGCGGTGCTCCTCATAGGTGAGGATATCGGCCATCACCTGGCAGGGATGGGCGCGGCGCGTCAGGCCATTGATGACCGGGACGGAAGAGGCCCCGGCCAATTCCAGCAGGTCGTCGTGATCGAGGATGCGGATCATGATGGCATCGACATAGCGGCTGAGCACGCGGGCGGTGTCGGCGAGCGTTTCCTCCCGCGCGAGCTGCATCTCGTTGCCCGAAAGGAACATCGTCTCGCCGCCCAGCTGGCGCATCCCCACGTCGAAGCTGACGCGGGTGCGGGTCGACTGGCGCTCAAAGATCATCGCCAGCATCTTCTCGTCGAGGAGGCGCGGCCTGTCGCCGGCTTTGAGACGGCGCTTGAGCTCGACGGCAAGGTCGAGCATGCCGCGGAGCTCGGCAGACGAAAAATCCTGCAGCGACAGAAAATGGCGGGGCGACGGGCTGGTCATGGCTTGGTCCGTAGTTGGCAGGCTGCGGGCGGCGGGCCGGCGGCGCTCAGTCGATGGCGGGCGTGGTGGCCGCCTCGAGGTCGAGCGCGGTGAAGGCGGCAGCGATCTTGTCCATCGCTTCCTCGATATCGGCTTCCGTTATGATCAGCGGCGGCAGAAGCCGCAGCACGTTTTCTCCGGCCGCGACCGCCAGGAGCCGGTGGTCGCGGCGGAGCCGGGCGACGAAATCGCGCACCGGCGGCGTAATCTTGAGGCCGGCGATCAGCCCCTTGCCGCGCACCTCCTCGACATAGTTGGGGAAGCGCTGCGCCAATTGCTGCAGGTGCCAGTGAAGCCGCTGGCCCTTCATTTCGACCTCGGGCAGAAAGCCGGGTCCGAGGATGCGGTCGAGCACGGCGTTTCCCACGGCGCAAGCCAAGGGATTGCCACCATAGGTCGAGCCGTGCGTTCCCGGCACCATGGATTTGGCGACCTCGCCCCTCGCGAGACAGGCGCCGAGCGGAAAACCGCCGCCGATGCCCTTGGCGACCGCCATGATGTCGGGTTCGATCCCGGCCCACTCATAGGCAAAGAACTTGCCGGTGCGCCCATAGCCGCACTGCACCTCGTCGAGGATCAGCAACATGCCGTGCCTGTCGCAGATCTCGCGCAGGCCCTTGAGGAAATCGACCGGCATGGCGGTGACGCCACCCTCGCCCTGCACCGGTTCGATGAGAATGGCGCAGGTCTTGTCATCGACCAGCGCCTCGACGGCGGCGAGATCGCCGGGGGCCAGGTGCTTGAAGCCGGGGAGCGGCGGCCCGAAGCCTTCAATGTAATGGGGATTGCCGCCCGCGGCGATGGTGCCGAGCGTGCGGCCATGGAACGAGCCGGTGAAAGCGATGATCTCGTAGCGGTCCGGCTGGCCGAGCGAGAAGAAATAGTGGCGGGCCGTCTTGATGGCGCACTCGACCGCCTCCGCCCCGGAATTGGTGAAGAAGACGGCATTGGCGAACGTCGCATCGACCAGCCGCTGTCCCAGCCTTTCCTGCTCGGGGATCGTGAAGATGTTGGAGGTGTGCCAGACCTTGTCGGCGGCCGCCTTCAGCGCCGTGACCACGTGCGGATCGCCGTGTCCGAGGGCGTTCACGCCAATGCCTGAATTGAAGTCGAGATAGGAGGTGCCGTCCGCGGTGAAGAGGCGCACGCCCTCACCCCGCTCGAAGGCGAGATCGGACCGGGCATAGGTGCCATAGAGCGCGGACATGGTTGTTCCTGGGTGTTGAAATTGAGCCACAAAAACCAAAAACGCGCAGCCCTGGGGCGGCGCGTTGGTGGGCGGAATATGCCGTCCGGACGGGGCCGAGTCAACCTGAGCACGGCAAGTGACTGATTTGACTCACCTTCCGCAAAACGCCGCATCCGATCGGGTTTTGCACGGGGAAATCAGGGCCGGACTCTTGTCACGGATTCTTGGCCCCGTGTAATATCCGATGCGTTGGGACACGATATCTCGTGTGGCGGACCCTCTCAACCTACGACGCGTAGCGTATCCAGCTGCCGGACTGTTTTGGCAGGGCGTAGACGGATTCTGCCTGCTGAGAAGGAGAAGAGACTTTTGGGAGAGCCATTGATGGGCTGGACTGAAGAGCGTGTCGAGCTGCTCAAGAAGCTCTGGATGGAGGGGTTCTCCGCCAGCCAGATCGCCAACGAGCTTGGCGACGGCGTGACACGCAATGCGGTGATCGGCAAGGTGCATCGGCTCAAGCTTTCCGGCCGGGCCAAGCCCGCGAGCGCCGCGCCGCGCGCCCGCTCGACCCCGCGCAGCAGCGGCCCGCGCCGCGTCGCATCCCCTTCCGCCGGTGCCCGCCCGGGCCTTTCCGGCGTGCTCAAGGCCCGCCAGAGCATGGGAGCCGCCCCGGTGATGGGCGCAACCGCGCTCAAGATCAGCGAAGAGCTCGAGGCCGAGGTTTACGTCGCCCCGCAGGTGCAGGAGCTGTTCATCCCGGTCGAGCAGCGCCTGACCCTGCTGCAGCTCAACGAGCACACCTGCAAGTGGCCGATCGGCGATCCACTCACCCCCGACTTCTACTTCTGCGGCCAGCACTCGGAGGAAGGGAAACCCTATTGCGAGTTCCACTCGCATCGGGCCTACCACCAGATCGAGAAGAAGAAGCGCTAGGCTTGCGACAGGGGGGCCGGTCGCGCATATTGAGGGCATGGCCAAGGCAGCTACATCGACGAGACACAGGATCGGCGCTGGCCGCCGGCCGGAAGTGCTGGGCGTGACCAGCGACGGGGTTGAAATCATCAAGCCCGTGCGCGGCCACCGGAACCTGACCGATGCCCAGGTTCGCGCCATTGTGAAGCGACTGCTGGAGGCCCGCGATCGGCGCCGACTCGATACCGTCGAGTGAGGCATGGCGCAGGCGTCGCGGAATGTCTTCGTCAACTGCGCCTTTGACACCAGCTTCAAGCCGATTTTCGACGCGATCGTCTTTGCGGTAACGCGCAGCGGCTTCAACGCCCGCAGTGCGCTCGAGACCGACGACGCATCCGAAAACCGCTTTGGCAAGATTCAACGCATTGTCGAGGAATGCCCCTACGGCATTCACGACATTTCGAGAACTGAGGCGAACGGCGATCCTCCGCTGCCGCGCTTCAACATGCCGTTGGAGCTCGGGCTTTTTCTCGGCGCCAAGCGCTATGGCAACGCCGCGCAAAGGCGGAAGGCCGTGCTCGTCCTCGATACCGAGCAGTATCGATACCAGCGTTTCATCTCCGACCTTTCCGGACAGGACATCCACGCCCACGGGGGCAACCAGATCGCGCCATAACCGAGGTCGCCAACTGGCTGCGCGCACAGCCGGGCGCGCCGCCGGGACCGGGCGGGCGGCGCATCGCCGAGGAATACGCGACCTTTCAGTCGCACTTGCCGGCCATTTTGGCGTCCCTCGACCTGCATGCCAGCGACGTCCGCTTCAGTGACTTCGTCGCCATCGCTTCGCGCTACATCGAGGCCCTATAGCGGGCCCCGCGGGGGTGACGAGTATCAGGCCAGCACCGGTGTGTTCGGCGCCGGTGCATCGGGGTGCAGCAGCCCCGCACGTTTCAGATCGTCCCAGAGCCCCGGGGGGATCGCCGCGCGGAAATGGGCGAGATTGTCCGCCAGCTCGGCCGGCGTGATCGGCCCCGGTATCACCGAGGCGACAGCCTCATGCCCGAGCGGGAAGTTGAGGCCAGCGCGCACCAGCGGCACGCCGTGCTGCCGGCAGACCGCCTCGATCCGCCGCACCTTGTCCAAGATCTCCTCGCTCGCGGGCGCGTAGTCGTAGCGCGCCCCGGGCACGGCTCCGGTCACCAGCAAGCCGCTGTGGAGCGGCGCCCCGTCGACGATGGCCACCCCTTCCCGCACGCAGCGCGGCAGAAAATGGTCGACGACGCGCTGGTCGAGGAGCGTGTAGCGATTGGCGAGGAGGAAAACGTCCCACGGCGCGTGGTCCATCAGGAGGTCGAGGATTTCCCACTCGTTGACGCCAACGCCGATGGCCCTGACCGCCCCCTCTTCCCGCAGTGTCGTCAGGGCCCGCACCCCGCCGCCGTCGAGGGCCTGGCGGAGCGTCTCCTCGTATCGCTCGCGCTGGCTGAAGCGGCCGAGATCGTGGAGGAACAGGATGTCGATGCGCTCGAGCCCGAGCCGCTGCAACGACATCTCGTAGCTCTTCATGATGGCGTCGTAGGTGTAGTCGAAGGCGACGCGAAACGGCATGGCCCTGGGATTGCCGTAGCGCGCCATGGCCGAGGCGCGGTCGGGCACCAGCAGCCGCCCCACCTTGGTCGAGAGCACGTAGTCGTCGCGCGGCTTGTCGCGCAGGAAATCGCCCACCCGCCGTTCGGCGAGCCCGTTGCCATACATCGGGGCGGTGTCGAAGTAGCGGATGCCGCCGTCCCAGGCCGCCTGCAGGAGAGCGTGGGCACCCGCCTCATCCGGCAGGCGGTTGATGTCGCCCATGGGCGCGCTGCCGAAGCCGATGCGGCTGAGCTCGAGGCCGCTGCGGCCGAGGCGCCGCTTTTCGATCAGCGCGCCGCCCATAGCAATCCCCGGTGCAGGATGGTGCGGATCTCGGGCTTGTCGAGCTCGGCCGGCTTGTGGCCTAGGGCCGTGTAGAAGACGCGTGCCTTGCCGTAGACCGACTTGAAGACGACCGGCATCTGCACATTGCGCTTCCACCAGGCATGCTCGCCCGAAAAGGTCGTGGTCGCCAGCACTTCGACCGCGGGATCGACGTGCATGTAGTACTGCTCCGAGGTGTGCTCGAAGGGCTCGATGCCGGCCATGACCGGATCGTGCAGTACCTTCGGATCGACCCGATAGGTGATGACGTCGCCCGGATGGCTGGCGAAGGTGCACCCGGCGAGAAGGCGAAAGCGCGCGTTGCCCGGAAAGCTCGTCGCGAGGCCGTGGTGGAACGCCGCAACGCCGGTCCCCGCCTCGACCGCATTGCAGAAGCGGATCGTGGTCTCGCGGTCGAGTTCGCCGCCGGTGATCTGCGGCACGATCAAATCGTAGCGGCCAACGTCCTCGGCGCCGAGCGCGGCATATTCGCCGGTCACATCCACGGCAAACCCCTCGCCCTCGAGCAGGCCGCGCACCACATGGGCACCCGCTTCGGGCTCGTGCAGTTCGAGCCCGCCCCACACCAC
>DASZTU010000041.1:0-2895 GCA_035547975.1 Devosiaceae bacterium
TTACGCCAAGAAGGTGCCGATGGCCGACGGCGACTATTCGATGGACCACACGGCGACCGTCTACCTCATCGATTCCAGGGGTCAGTTCCAGGGAACGATCGCCTATGACGAGGATTCGGCGACGGCGCTGCAAAAGCTCAAGAACCTCATCGCCAAGGGGTGAGGCAGCGCCGCACTTCTTCGCCGCAAAACCCGCGGGGCGAAGCGCCCCGTTCCCCCCATGGAGTGGATGGCGCCTCGGGCGAGGCCCGCGCGCCCCCTCCCACGGAGTCAAATCATGAAGATGCTTGTTCTGGCCGCGCTTGCGGCTTTCGCCACGACGCCGGCCCTGGCCCACGCTCATCTCGTCACGGAGAACCCCGCCGATGGGGCGGCGGTCAGCCCGGCGCCGGCCGCCCTGACCCTCACCTTTTCGGAAGGCGTGCAGGGCGCCTTCACCGGTGTGGTGATCACCGGTCCGGACAAGGCCGAGGTCAAGCCCGGAACGCCGAGCCTCGCGCCGGACGGCACGGTCCTAACGGTGCCGCTCGATGCCGCGCTTGCCCCGGGCGCCTATACCGTTGCGTGGCACGCCGTGGGGTCCGACGGGCACAAGACCACCGGCAGCTACGGCTTTACCGTGAAGTAGGATCCCGGCCGGGGCGGCTCGGCTAGGACGACGTCCTGGAGCGGTCGAGGCTGCGGACCTTGTCCATGAAGCGGCGGACGCGCTCGCCGTCGACCGGATTCCAGGTATCGCCGCCGCGCTTGAAATGCGTGCCGATGACGCAGCCGTCGGCATGGGCGAAAATGCCCTCGACGTTGTCGAGGTTGACGCCGGTGTTGGCGAGGAGAGGCGTATCGGGCAGTACCTCGCGGACGGATGCGAGGTTTGACACCTCGACCGGTTGGCCGGTCAACGGGCCGGAGACGAGGATCACGTCGGCGAGCGAGGAAAAGACGGCGCTCCGCGCCCTCAGCGCAATCGACCGGCTGTCGAGCGAGGACGCGAACTCGGCGTTGACGTTGAACATGAGCTTGAGGTCCGGCCGCGCGAGCGCGCGGCGCAGCCGCAGCGCCTTGGCTGCGTTGGGGGCCCAGAGGCCCATGTCGGAGGCGAACACCCCGGTGAAGATTTCCCGCGCGAAGCTCGCCCCCGTCGCGACCGCGATCGCGACCGTGGCCGAGGGATCCCAGAGGTAGTTGACCCCGAACGGCACCTTGAGGGCCGGTTTGAGCGCCGCCACGACGGCGGTCATCGCCGCGACCGATTCGGTCGAAGCGGTCAGCTCATAGGGCCGGTCGTTCTCGTTGCCGAACATGATGGCGTCGACGCCGCCGGACTGGAGAGCCTCGATGTCGCGCGCCACGTCCTCGATGAGGCCGTCCATGCCCCGGTCGGCGTTGTAGAGCGGGCTGCCGGGCAAGGCGCCGATGTGGGCCATGGCAATGACCGTCTTGCGGCTTCTATCGAACAGCACCATGGCAAAATCCCTGAGAGCGGCTGATCCCGAGCGGCCCTAGCATGGACGCCCGAGGGGGCAAAGCCGTTTCTGTTCCCGGGGCGGGCGCTTCCCCGCCGGCGGGGAGCGCGCGGCTTTGCGCTTGGGTCGGACACAAGGCGGCGCTATCACTGCGCCATGCCGGATGTCCTCTTCTACCACCTCGAGAACCAGCCCCTGGAGCGGGTCATCCCTATCCTGCTCGAGAAGACGCTCGAGCGGGGCTGGCGCGCCGTCGTCGAGGTGGGGAGCCGGGAGCGCGCCGAGGCGCTCAACGCCGCGCTCTGGACGTACCGCGACGAAAGCTTTTTGCCGCACGACCTCGCGGGCGGCGAGTTCGACGCCGAGCAGCCGGTACTGATCACCACCGGACCCGAGAATGCCAACGGCGCCGAGGTGCGGTTTTTCACCGACCGGGCGGTGCCGCGCACCGCCGAGGGCTATCAGCGCATCGTCTATTTGTTTTCGGGGCACGACCCCGACGCGGTAACGGAGGCGCGCGAGGCCTGGCGCGCGCTCCGCGAGGGCAACGAGGTCACCTACTGGCAGCAGGACGAGTCCGGCCGCTGGGTGAAGCGCGGCTGATGGCGGGGCCGCGGTCCATGCCGGGGCGGCCGGGCATCCGGGCAGGGCGCTTGCCGCCCGAGCTTGCCGCCAGGATCGCCGAGGCCGAGCGGGCCTTTGCCGGCGAGGATTTTCCGGCCACGGTGCGGCTCTGCCAGGAGGTGCTGCGGGCGCAGCCGGACGAGCCGCGGGCCCTGGCACTCCTCGGCGCCATGGCGCAGCGCACCGGCGCCAATGATGTCGCGATCGGCTTTTTCCAGCGGGCGCTCAAGGGAGACCGCCGGCTCGGCTTTGCGCATCTGGGGCTCGGGGATGCGCACCTTGCGGCGGGGGCGATCGATGCCGCGCTCACATCCTACCGGACGGCCATTGCGCTCGAGCCGCGCAACGCCGAAGCGCAGAGCCGGCTCGCGGCGGCGCTCCTCGCCGCGGGCGAGCGCGAGAAGGCGCTGACGCATTTTCGCCGGGCGCTGGTGCTCGATCCCGGGCACAGGCTTGCCGGCTACATGGTCGCCGGGCTCAGCGGGACGGAGGGGGATGCGCAGTCGGCCTATGTGCGCGGCGTCTTCGACCACTATGCGCCGATGTTCGAGCGGCATCTGATCGAAACCCTAGGCTATCGCATGCCGGAGGCGATTGCGGCTGCCCTTGCGGAAGCGCATCCCGAGCCGTTCGCTGCCGCGCTCGACCTCGGCTGCGGGACGGGGCTCGTTGCCGATGCGCTGGGGGACAAGGCCCCGGTCATCGATGGTGTCGACCTCTCGCCCAAAATGATCGAGCTGGCGACCGCAAAAGGGCGCTACCGCCGCCTCGAGGTGGCCGAGCTCGGCGAATACCTCGCCCGCCCCGA